>JAUMBM010000049.1:0-3499 GCA_032115735.1 Saprospiraceae bacterium | reverse complement strand
CAGGCTTTTGCGCCAGCAGCAGGCTGGTTGTCAGCAGCAGCAGGCTGGTAAAAAAGAAGGGCTTACTCATCATATCAACATCATAACAAAAATGGTTAGGAAAAACCCCCGACAAACATTGGGCGGGTCGGAGAGGTTGTATATCTGTTAGTCCTCAATCCGTATTTTCATGCGGATATCCTTGTCAGGCCGGTCATTGGGGGTTCGCGGCAGGGCGGCAATTTTGTCAATGACCTCCATACCCGATACTACTTCTCCAAAGACGGTATAATCCATATCCAGAAAGGGGGTTCCGCCAGCCTCTCTGTACAGCTTACGCTGGGTAGGATTGTACTTAATACCCTTTTGCGCCTCGATCTGGTCGAGGTAGCTGTCGTCCACGGGTTGTCCCTGAACGATATAGAACTGCGAACCGGAGGATTTTTTCTGGGGATTCTGGTTGCGGGCAGCAGCCAGGGCACCGCGAATATGCGGGGCGCCAATTTCGGGATCGATCATATAACCGGGATCCCCCATGCCGAGCTGCTGACTGGGGGTAGCATTGCGCGAGTCAGGATCTCCTCCCTGGATCATAAAACCAGGCACAACGCGGTGGAAAAGGAGTCCGTCATAGAATCCTTCCTTTGCAAGCTTGATAAAATTGTCGCGGTGCTTGGGGGTACTGTTGAGCAACTTCACTTCAATAGTTCCGTACTCAGTCTCGATGATGGCCGTGGTCCGGTCATCTCCGCAGCCCGAGAGGAGCAATGAAGCGAGCAGGCTTAGCAGAAAAAAGTGTCGCATAGCTATTGATTATGACAGGGTGAGGCCTTCTCCACCGGCCTGCAGCTCCTGAAAATACATGATGATATATTTTTTTAGCATCTCCTCCTGTTCCTGCAGATCGCCTGACCGCAGGGGCTTAGCTTTTTGCCAGTGTGGCCAGCCGTCGGCATCGCGGCCTGCAAAAGTATAATAGCCATCGTAGCTGAGCAGCCGGCAGATAGCAATATGCATCAGATCCTGTTTTTCCTCTTTAGAAAAACGGTTGGACCAGCGCCCCAGCTCCTGTATGCCTATCAGGAAAAGCATCGCATTGAGATCCGGCAGGCTGTCGCGCTTGAATCGTTCTTTGACGAGGTGCCGCACCTGCAACCAGGCAAAATCCAATTCCCAAGCATCCATATCCTATGGCCTCCTTCCTGTGTTTGCTCGCAAAGATAATTTACTATTTCAAAAAAAAGCCGAATATATGATCACAAGATGGGATTTGCCGTCTGTCTATAAGGCTGCTGTGCGCTTACGGACAGCCTTGTGCGGGTAAGCTGCTTGGGCCGGCTACCTCTTCCATCAGCCCGTACAGGTATAATTATCCGCAGCTTGTGCGACATAAGTCATTGTCCTCTTCTCCAAAAAACAGTAACTTTCGGCCAGAACAAAAGCTCAGCATTATGAATATCCGCCGTATTTTGGTTCCTACTGATTTATCTGCTGTCTCCGCTGACGCCCTGCACTATGCTGCGGGTCTTGCAACGGCTTTAGGTATCAGTAGTATAGATGTTATTCACGTCTTTACGCCCCAGACCGCTCCGGACATGGGCATGATTCCGCCTGTTGAGGATATGATCCGGGAGCGGGAGGAGGCTGTCCAATTTTTTTTGGGACGACTGGCTTCCGCGGCAGACATTGAGCTGAGACCCTCCCTGTACCTTGGGTTTGCTGCGGATGAGATTGTACGCTTGTCGGCCGATTATGATCTGATTGTAATGGGTACGCTGGGTGAGTCGGATATGTTGGATCGTGTCTTTGGCAGCATCGCGAGTGCCGTAGCTCAGCGTGCCAACTGTCCGGTGCTGATGATACCTGCCAACACCCGGTTTGAGGGCTACGAGAATTTGCTTTATGCAAGTGATGATTTGTCGCTGAGCCGGGAGATTGTCCTCCGGCTGATGGAGTTCAATGATCTGTTTAAGGCGAGGATTCATTTCGTACACGTAAATACGGGGGTTCGGGAAGGTCTCAAAGGTGCGCGCGAGCGACTGTTTGCAACCCTGTTTGCCGGACCGGAGCCTGAGTTTGCTTTCGAAATCACGGAGGTACAGGCAGCTGAGGTAGAAAAGGGGCTTCGCCAGTACATGGAAAGTAATCCCATTGACATGGTGGTCATGGCAACCCGTCATCGCGGGTTCTGGGAGCGTTTTTTTCACACGAGCCAGACACGGCTTATGGCGCTGCACACAGAGCGCCCCTTGCTGGTATTTCATTGGTCAGACGCCGAATAGCAGGCATGGCGTACAGTGGCAAGTATACCCGTTGAACGAAAATGTAGCAGGCGTTGTTTCGAATTTGCACTAACTTTGCACCGTAGTGCATAGCGTGTGTCCGGGATTTTGTCACTGGGCTCCAGGCAGGTCTTTTACTGCGCATTTTCATCTTTTTAGTCATTTGACGCCGCTTACGCGCTGTCAAAAACATGAAAACGCGCAAGAATTGTCTCCTTTTTGCCTCCGGCAGAAAACGCTGAATACACGTTAAAGGAAAAAGCTTGTTGTATCCGTGGCTGTTGCTTTCGCTGTCGTACGCAGCAGTGAAGGATGACAGCTGTCAGCGCAGCAACATCAATCGATCACAGGGGCAAAGATCATGTTTCCAGAATACGATGTTATTGTAGTTGGGGCCGGTCATGCAGGTTGCGAAGCAGCCGTAGCGGCCGCCAATATGGGCAGCCGGGTCATGCTGGTAACCATGAATATGCAGACCATTGGCCAAATGTCGTGCAACCCTGCTATGGGCGGGGTGGCCAAGGGGCAGATAGTGCGCGAAATCGACGCCCTCGGCGGATACTCCGGTATTGTGACCGATCGCACGGCAGTACAATTCAGGATGCTGAACCGATCCAAAGGACCGGCAATGTGGAGCCCCCGGGCGCAGAGCGACCGGCTTTTGTTTGCACAGGAATGGCGACAGATGCTGGAAGCACACCCCCTGATTGACTTTTGGCAGGAAATGGTGACGGGTCTGATCGTCAAAGGAGGCGTCGTTAAAGGGATACGTACCAGTATGGGCCTCGAAATTGAAGGTAAAGCAGTGGTATTGACCAACGGGACATTTCTCAACGGGATCATCCATATCGGTGAAAAGCAGCTGGGGGGTGGTCGTGCAGGGGAAAAAGCCGCTCATGGTATTACCGAGCAGCTTGTAGAGCTGGGTTTCGAAGCGGGGCGTATGAAGACAGGCACCCCGCCCCGTATTGACGGGCGAAGCCTCGACTACAGCCGCATGGAACTACAGCCCGGGGACGAAAATCCGGGCAAATTCAGCTTTACGGATACTCCTGCGCTAAGCCGGCAGCTTCCCTGTTATATTACGTACACCGACGATACCGTTCATGATATGCTGCGGGAAGGCTTTGACCGCTCGCCTATGTTCAACGGCCGCATCCAGGGGTTGGGGCCGCGCTATTGCCCGTCGATAGAAGACAAAATTAACCGCTTTGCCGACAAGGATCGCCACCAGTTGT
>JAUMBM010000048.1:0-15319 GCA_032115735.1 Saprospiraceae bacterium | reverse complement strand
GCTGCGCAAGCATATGAGCTGCTGCACGAGACTGGCCGCATTTTGCCGGCAGGCGCTGCTGCCGGGCGACTTATACAGCCGGCAGCGGCGCTGCAGCGGCACATCCGGGATTATTCGGCAGGATTTTTCCTATAATTTATATTATGTTAAGTAGAATCGCCAAAAATGGCGTATTTATGACAGCTGCCCCTCATACGCTCTTTGCCACAGCCAAAAAAACGCCTATTTTTGCGCCTCAAAGACACAATTCATGACACAACCCTCCGTAACGCCCTACGGCGACGGCCTCGGCAAAAAGGAACAAGTCTCGCGCATGTTCAACCGCATCGCGCCTTACTACGATTTCCTCAACCGCCTGCTCTCGCTGGGCATTGACGTGCAGTGGCGCAAGCGCGCCATCGCGCTGCTGGATCCGCAGCGTCACCGCTACATCCTCGATGTGGCTACCGGCACGGCCGATGTTGCCCTGCAGACGATGCGGCAACTGCCCGCCGTCGAGCGCATACAGGGAATTGATATTTCAAACGAAATGTTGGAAATAGGCAGGGAAAAAATAAAAAAAGCCGGCTACACCCAACAAATCAGACTGGATGAAGCCGATTCAGAAAATCTTCCTTTTGAAGACAATACTTTCGACGCCATCACCGTTGCTTTTGGAGTGCGCAATTTTGAGCACCTGGAAAAAGGGCTGGCCGAGATGCTGCGCGTATTGAAACCCGGTGGCAAAGTGGTTATTCTGGAATTTAGCAGGCCAAGGTTGTTTCCCTTCAGACAATTATTCAACCTCTATTTTCGTTACGTATTGCCGGGTATCGGCCGACTCACGTCCAAAGATCCCAAAGCATACCGCTACCTGTATGAGTCCGTTCAGGCCTTTCCCGATGGCAAGGATTTTCTGAACATCATGGGCCGTACAGGCTATATTTCAAACCGCGACATTACGCTCACATTAGGTATATGCTCAATCTACACTGGCGAAAAACAAGCCTGACATCGCTGCTACTGCTTTCTTTTGGTCTGCTGCTGCAGGCACAACAGTACGGCGGCGGCAATTACAACTACTATGATTTTCAGGGAAAATCCTACTACTTTGGTATCACGCTGGCGCTGAACTCAAGTAGCTATACGCCCTTTCGCTCTTCCAATTTTATCTACAGCGACAGCATCCGCGGCATCTCTTCCATCAAGGGTCCCGGCGGCAATGTAGGTATTGTTACTAACCTGAAAATTGGAGAGTATTTCGATTTTCGCTTCCTCCCTACCCTGTCCTTCTCCGAGCGCAGCCTTGTCTACGACAAAAACAGCAGAATCAATGCCACCTCCCAGCGAACGCTGGCGTCGGTATTGGTCGAAATGCCTTTCCAGTTTCGCTATAAGTCGGCACCCTTCCACGACAAACGCTTGTTTGTCCTTGCGGGCGTCAAATATAGTTTCGATGTGGCCAGCGATTCGCGAAGCAAACAGGCTGAAAGCCTTGTGAAAATATCCCCCCACGATTTTGCCGTAGAATACGGGGCAGGCATACAGATTTTCTCCCCCTACTTCATTTTTTCTCCGGAGGTGAAAATCTCTCACGGCATAGGCAATACCTTGATTTTCAATCCTAATCTTGAGGAATCGACCGTACTGGAAAAAATTCTGAGCCGAACTTTCACCCTAAGCTTCCATTTCGAGGGCTAAGGAATTGTTCGCGGGTAAATGCCTGTATGGCGGGGTAGAATGTCTCAAAATCCAGCATAAGCTCAGCCTGTTGCTCGCGCAGGCTCTCCCCTACCCCGTCTATGAGTGCCGGCTGACTCACCCGCCGCTGCAATCGCATAAAGGTGTGTCCTATTCCTTCTATACTGGTGTAATGCCGCAGCCATCTGTCGGCCACCATAGCCTCCACCTGTGAGTGCAGTCGCAGAGGAATCAAGCTAAGCTGTTCAAGGAGAACTTTATACGCATATTCATGAAACTCCTCCAATGGCTGTACATACCACTTTTTCCACGCGCAACTCAAGAGGTAATCGTAGAAAACATCCACTACTACAGGCGCATACTTGCCGTGTACAGGTCGCAGGCGGGCGATACTTTGGCGAGTAGCCGGATGCTGATCGGTAAACCAGTCGATCTGCCGGTGCATGCGCACCCCGGCCGCAACGGCAGGCTGCAGATCCTGCAGCTCCCGGTTGCTGACCAGATCGCCCAGGAAATTTCCGAGCATAAGTTGTTCATGAGGACTTGACAAAGCAAGATGCGCTAAGAAATTCATGGATAAATATTACCTTTGCCGCCGTTTAAGCGTAGGCTGCGCTGAGCAGCCGATGCCTTCTCGACAATTTTGTTTCTTCATTTAATACACCCTCTGCTATGGGTCTACAGTGTGGTATCGTAGGCTTGCCCAATGTCGGCAAATCTACCCTGTTCAACGCCCTTACCTCTGCCAAAGCGCTGGCAGCCAATTATCCGTTTGCTACCAAAGAGCCCAATCTGGGTGTGATCACGGTACCCGACCCCCGGCTTGACAAGCTCGCGGAGCTGGTCAATCCGCAGCGGGTAATTCCCACATCTGTCGACATCGTAGATATTGCAGGCCTCATCAAAGGTGCCAGCAAGGGTGAAGGTCTTGGCAACCAGTTTCTTGCCAACATTCGCGAAGTAGATGCCATCGTGCATGTCGTACGCTGTTTCGAAGATGATAACGTCGTACACGTCGACGGAAGTGTAGACCCGGTACGCGACAAAGAAATAATTGACATTGAACTCGGGCTGAAAGATATCGAAACTGTTGAAAAAAGGCTCGATAAAATTCGCAGGGCCGCCAAAAGTGGCGACAAAGATGCCAAAAGGGCTGTCGAAATCGCTGAACATATCAAGACACAACTGGAGGCGGGCATGCCTGCCCGGGCCGTTGAGCTCGATGAGGAAGGAAAAGCGCTGCTGGCCGATATGCTGTTGCTCACCGCCAAGCCTGTACTCTATGTCTGCAATGTAGACATAGAGTCGATCGCTACCGGCAACGCGCACACGGAGCGCTTCAAAGCGTCCGTCGCACCCGAAAACGCTGAAGTCATCCTCATCAGCGCCGCCATCGAGGCCGATATTGCCGAACTGGAAACCAAGGAGGAGCGCATGGAATTTATCACCGATATGGGGCTGGAAGAGCCCGGTGTCAACAAGGTCATCCGCCATGCCTACCACCTGCTCGATCTGATTACCTACTTCACCGCCGGTGAAAAAGAAGTGCGTGCGTGGACCATCCACCGCGGCTGGAAAGCGCCGCAGGCGGCCGGCGTCATCCACAGTGACTTTGAAAAAGGCTTCATCCGCGCTGAGGTTATCAGTTTCGCCGATTTTGTGCACTATGGCAATGAAAACAAAGTGAAGGAAGCCGGCAAAATGAACGTTGAAGGCAAGGAATATGTCGTGCAGGACGGTGATGTCATGCACTTCCGGTTCAATGTCTGAGTATGCTTTTTTTGCCTCCGGCAAAAACAAATACAAGTTTTTTTTTGCCGGAGGCCAAAAACAAAACAACAACGTTCTTTTGCCGAAGGCAAAAGAACAAACACAAGCTTTATTTTTTTGCTGAAGGCAAAAAATAAAGCAACACCCCGCTAGGGCGTCGTCGCCCAACTTTCCCTGGCTACAAGCGCCACAATTTCAATCCCCACGGCCAAGCCGTTAAACGTATCCCGATTGCGCAGCGCCAGATAAAACTGGCGCTGCCCACTACCCTTAATGCGCACCTTGGCAGAACTTACATTCTCCCGGCTACCTTCCTGCACGAACGCAAATACTTCCTCGCCGGCTGCAAACGACTTGCGCCCCTGCTCCTGCAACAGATACACATCACAATAATCCGAGCCCGGTGGCTGCGTGATGAGCTGAAAACTAAAATTCAGGGCCGTGGCCGCTACACTACCGCTCACAATCGCTTTAGCTACATCGCGTACAAGACTGATCGTACGCAGGTTCTGCGAGATCGACTCCCGATCGCGGGAGGCCGACACCGTATAGAACCACTCAACAGTATTTTCCGGCAGAGAAACAGGCAGAAGTATGCGATCACTGCCGCCGCGGATGTAGGCATTGGACAGACTGTTGAGCCAGTGTAAGCCCGGACTCTCCACACTCACAGCTTCATATTGTACGCGCTTGAAAACCCGCGTATCGTGCCCCTGGGTCGAAGCATCAGCCGGTATGCGGGATAGCTGCAGCCGGATTCGCCTGTCCTGGTTGTAGGTAGTGCTCAAGACCAGGCGATAGATGCCCGTCTGCGGAATGCGAATGCGCTGGTCTGTAACCGTCGTGAGTCCGTCGGCAGAGTACAATACACTCCCCTGCGGATAGCTTAGCAGTTGCACCGACTGGCTGCCGCCGCTGCTCAGCGGGCTTATGTTGACCACCAACTGATCGTTGGCAGCTAAAGAGTAGTACAAGTCCGGCCCGCCAGCCTGCCGCTGCAACGCTTTGGGAATCGTAAGCGTAAGATCTGCTATCGCAACAGCAGCCCGTCGAAACTGCAGCGTCAGCAACCCTTGCTCAGCAGCGCTCACAACCACCCGCTCCCGCCTCTCCTCCTGCGTCTCAGCATGTCGTGCCACGATCATGTGCTCCCCTTCCCGAAGGCTCAGGCGCAGGGACTCATCAGCAGCCAATCGCCCTTCCTCCTCGCCGTTTACCCACAGGCTGCAGGGCGAATCCGAAACAATCACCAGCGTACCTTTTCGCTGCGCCTGAAGTCCGCCAACAGCGAGTAGAAAGCAAAGAAAGAGTACTAAACGCATATATCCTTTTTTCAGCGTAAACAAGTTGAGCATTCGTCCGGTTGGCTACTTCCCTAGTTGCCCCCCAACAGGCCCGGAAATAGATAATACAACAACAGCACCAGCAACTGCAGTAACACGAAGGGGATGACCCCCTTGTACAAATGCGCCGTCGTCACCTCCGGCGGTGTCACCCCTTTTAGGTAAAAAAGGCTGAAGCCAAAGGGTGGCGTCAAAAAGGAAGTCTGCAGGTTGATGGCCAGCAAAATGGCCACCCAGGTCAGATCCAGTCCGTAAGTCATGAATACAGGACTGACGATAGGCACTATGATGAAAATGATTTCGATGAAATCTATAAAAAAGCCTGCCACAAATACCAGCAGCAACACCACAAGCAGGAAAGCATTGCCCGACAGATTGAGCTGATCAACCAGCCCGATCAGCCAGCTGTCCCCCTCCAGTTCGCGAAAAACAAAGGCAAAAGTCGTCGCACCTATCAGAATCATGAATACCATGGCCGTTATCTGCGTAGTCTGCTCCATCACCTCCCGCAACGTCTTTAGGCTCAGCTTACCTTCGATCACGGTGAGCAGGCTGGCGCCCATAGCGCCCAGCGCTGCCGCCTCGGTAGGCGAAGCAAGGCCTGCCAAAATAGCCCCCAGGACAGATACGATGAGCAGCAGCGGCATGAGTAGCGCCCTGACGAGCTGCCGGTAAAAAGCCACCCCCTGCAGCCGGTCCGCAACCGCCTTAGGCTCACCCGGCGGAGCCAGCTCCGGATGCCGCCAGGCCGTCCACAATACATACAATATATATACCCCCACCAGCAGTAAGCCCGGTTTGACCGCTGCGGCAAAGAGCGAGCCAACGCTCACATTCAGCACACTGCCCAACAATACAAGCACCACCGAAGGCGGGATAATCTGCCCCAGAGTTGCAGAGGCTGCAATCACACCACTGCTCAGCGCCGGTGAGTAGCCCTGCTTCAACATGCTGGGCATGCTGATCAACCCCATGGTGATAACCGTTGCACCAACTATACCCGTAGATGCAGCCAGCAAAGTGCCTACCAAAATAACCGAAATAGCCAGTCCACCCGGCAGACGCCCCAGCAACGAGGCCATTGTCTGCAACAGCCGCTCGGCAAGACCCGATTTTTCGAGCATAATCCCCATAAACACAAACAGCGGTACCGCAATCAACACATAATTGGTACCAATGCCCAGCAGCCGGGTGGGCAGCACCATCAGGTCGGCAGGATCCAGAAAGCAGAAGGCATAAAGCGCCGACATACCCCCCAGCGTAAATGCCACTGGGTAACCATATAGTATGAGCAAAAAGATGCTGACAAACAGCAGAATCGCTAGTATTTCCATGGCATTATTCCTCTTCTTCTTTAGTACTGTAGCGATGCCACTGCTGCAGCGAATCCGCCACAGCCTGCAGGAACAACAAAGCAAGTCCCAACGGAATGACCCCCTTAATCAGGTAACGTGCCGGCAGCCCTCCGGGATCCGGCGAACCCTCCCGCAATATCCAGGCATCTACGGCAAACAAGGTCGATGTGTAGATCAGCAAACCCAGCCAGGGCAACAACAAAATCAAGTTACCCAGCAGGTTGACCAGTGCCTGGTCGCGCGGACTAAACCGCTGGTACCAAACATCCACCCGTACATGCTTGTCGTGCCGAAAAGTATAAGCTGCCGACAACATAAACAGCAGCGTAAATATATGCCATTCGAGCTCCATCACCCAGGCAGCAGAGAGATTGAAGCCATACCGAAAAAAAACATCGGTCACCACCACCACTACCAATAGCAGCGAAAGCCAGGATACAGCCTTCCCTACCCGCTCGCTAAGCAGATCTATCGAGCTCGCCAATTGAAGCATCTTTCGCATAATAACAAAAGAAAATTTTATATTGCCGCTAATTTCACATGCCAGCAGTTAAATTCCTGCACAATGTAGGGAATTATTCTGACAGCAATCGACTCATTATCCCGGGCAGCAGTTGTGTGCTCTCCGGCCAAGTACCCTTCTACCCTACTTTTTTACGCACTTTTTTTCCAAGCCTTTTTACTTAGTGTATAAAACACACTACCTTTGTCTCAATTTTTTACAAAGACAGAACGCACATTATGATCGTAGTTGCTGACAGCGGATCTACAAAAGCGGATTGGGCATTTATAGATCAGGAGGATACAAAAATTCTGCACACCATGGGTTTCAACCCGGTATTCCATGATGCTGAACTGATAGCACAGGAACTGTCGCAGGCGGTAACAGGCAATATCGACCCGCTGGCTGTCACGGAAGTGTATTATTATGGTTCCGGCTGTTGGGATGATCGTCGCAAGGGGGTGATTCGGACAGCCCTGTTGCGCGTATTCAGCAATGCGGTAATCGCTGTACACCACGATCTTTTGGGAGCCGCCCGGGCCGCCTGCCACAACGAAGCCGGTATTGCCTGTATCATGGGCACAGGTTCCAACTCTTGCCTGTACGATGGCGTCGATGTCATCGACAATGTGACCAACCTCGGCTATCTGGTCGGCGATGAGGGCAGCGGCACGCATTTGGGGAAAAAAATTATTCGTACTTATTTTTACCGGGAAATGCCGGCAGAATTGGTACCTGAATTCGAGGCATTCGTTGGCGGAGGAAAAGACTTTATCCTCGACCACATCTACGGTAAGGAGACGCCCAATGTATACATGGCTTCCTTCACGCCTTTCTTATCGCGACACCAGACGCACCCCTTTGTGCAGCGAATTCTGTACCGAAGCTTTGCCGAATTCATAGACCGCCATGTGCGCAAGTACGACGGGCACATGCGCGTGCCTATCCATTTTATAGGCTCTATTGCCGATGTGTTTCGGACGACCCTCGAGGTGATCCTGGCCGAGCGCTCTATGAAGACAGGTCGCTTTGTACGCAAGCCCATTGACGAACTGGTTGCCTTTCACCGAAGCCAGCAGCCTACGATGGCCTGAAAGCAGGCCTTTATACCAACCACAGAAATTTAGTAAGCGATGACGGGTACAGAGATCAAGCGAATTGCCGTGTTCACCTCAGGTGGTGATGCCCCGGGTATGAATGCCGCCATCCGGGCAGTCGTACGGACGGCTTCTCATTATGATTTGCACGTGTACGGAATCCAGCGTGGATACGAGGGTATGATAGAAGGTGAACTACGCCGACTGGAAGTACGCGATGTAGGCAATATTATACACCGCGGGGGCACCATGCTGAAGACAGCCCGTAGTATGCGTTTTATGACGCCCGAGGGGCGGCGCAGCGCTTACGAGGCACTTCGCGCCTTTGATATCGATGCCTGCATCGCTATCGGAGGCAACGGCACCTTTACCGGTGCCAGCATTTTTTCCGAAGAATACGACATACCCATCATCGGCATCCCCGGCACCATTGACAACGATCTCTATGGAACCGACCTGACCATAGGCTTTGATACGGCCATCAATACCGCCATCGAGGCGGTCGACAGGATTCGCGATACGGCAGATTCACACAATCGCCTGTTTTTTGTGGAAGTTATGGGTCGCAACTCAGGCTTCATCGCGCTGAGTACAGCCATAGGTAGTGGTGCCGGCAGCGTACTGATTCCGGAAGTGCCTACCACCATTGACGACCTGTTGGAGACGCTTCGGCTGGGCGCCAAGCGCAAAAAACTGTTTAGCGTGGTGATTGTAGCCGAAGGTAATAAAATTGGTTCCGCCACGGAAATCGCTGAAAAAGTCAAAGCCACTTTTGACTTTTATGACACCAAAGTGGCTGTTATAGGTCACCTGCAGCGCGGCGGTTCTCCGACCGCCATGGACAGGCTGTTGGCTAGTCGGCTGGGTTTTAAGGCCGTTGAGGCACTCATCAACGAAAAGCGCAACGTCATGGTGGGCCTTTCCAACAACGAAATCAGCTATACCCCCTTTCAGGAGGCCATCTCCAGGCACAAGCAGCCAAATAATGATTTGATCCGAATGGCAGAAATATTGGCGATATAAGTGCTGCTGGCCGGGAAGCCAACGCCACTTATAAACGAATGCTGCAAAAGATTGTTATCATAGTGAAGTTGTTCAAAAACGCTCTTTGGCGCTCTTTGCCGCCAAAGAGCGTTTTGAATGAATGCTTTTGTTTGTTTTTTTCAAAAAAACCAAACAACCGGCCGTCGAAGACGGCAGCAGACGAGCAGGACAATTTCGTGCTAATTTGACAATCTATGCAAGAATTTCAACTAAGCGTACACTGGCGCATCTACGAGCAGCCACAGCAGCTGCCCGAGGCAGAAGCGGTTCTTTTGAAGGAAGCAACTGCAGCCCTGATCAAGTCTTACTCCCCCTACTCTAACTTCAGGGTCGCGGCGGCAGTGAGGCTCGCCAACGGCGAGATTCTCTCGGGAGCCAACTTTGAAAATGCCGCCTACCCTATGTGTCTTTGCGCGGAGCGTTCCGTGCTGGCGGCGGCCGCCTCCATGTTTCCCGGCATAGCCGTTAAGTCAATGGCCATTACGGTCGAAAACCCGCACAAGCCTGTGCGGCAGCCGGCAGCCCCCTGCGGCGCCTGCCGGCAGGTGATGGCGGAGACCGAACACCGGCAGGCAGAGCCTATGCAGGTCATCCTGCGGGGACAGGAAGGCAGCACCTTTGTGTTTGCTGCCGCCCGGGACTTCCTGCCGCTGTATTTTGACGGTGACTACCTGCGCTGAGTCAGCAGCCAGGCTTCCGCCCGGGCAAGATCCTCAGGCGTATCAATGCCCATGGACTGACTGTCTGTCTCCGCCACCCGAATCGTGAGGCCTGCTTCCAGCCAGCGCAGCTGCTCGAGTGACTCGAGCTGCTCGTATCGCCCCGGAGGCAGCCCACTGATGCCGGTCAGTACGTCAGCCCGATAAGCATATATACCAATGTGCTGAAAATGAGCACCTTTTTCCAACCACGCAGTCCTTTCTACCCCCCGTACAAAGGGTGCGGGGTGGCGAGTAAAATACAGTGCGCGCCCGTCTTTGGCAAAGAGCGCCTTGACTACATTGGGATCCTCCAGCGCGGCTGCATCCTGCAGCTTGCGCACCAACGTGGCAATGTCAGTAGCAGCGTTGGCGAATAAACTGCACAACAACTCGATCTGCCCGGGATCAATGAAGGGCTCGTCTCCCTGTATATTGACCACCAACTCAAATTTTTCTGCCGCCAGTTGCTGCAATACTTCTGCGCATCGGTCCGTTCCACTAGGGTGTGCCGGCGACGTCATAAGGGCTTCGGCACCAAAACTACGCACATGCTCAGCAATGCGCTCATCATCGGTGGCAACCACGATCCTGTCCAGCGACCTGGCCAGGCTGGCCTGCTGCCATACCCGCTGTATCATGGACACGCCGCCGATCGTAGCCAGCGGCTTAGCGGGAAAACGAGTGGACGCGTAACGGGCAGGAATGATACCAATTGTTTTCATGCTCATCAATGCTTATCTTTGTGGCGAAAGCTACAGGCTTGCTAATAAATTTCCTATGTATCCCGCCAATTTTTTGTTTCTCGCGCTTATTTTTTTCTTCAATGGCCTGTCGGCGACTGCCGGCAGCTTCAGCCAACAGGATAGCCTGATCCTTCACACCAACAGTCAGGGCAGGCTGGTCGTGCTGCATACCATAGACGCAGACGAAAATGCAAAGTCTCTCATCGACTATTACCAGACGGATGAGCAAACTTTTTACAGCCTCAATCCGCACCTCCGTCAGGCTATGAGCCGGGGAGACATTGCACAGATACCTGTCAACGTCGAGTCAATAGTCACTTCTCCGCCCCCGGCCAATGAGTTGTCTTTCTTTACCCGCGTCTACTACCGCGTACAAAAAGGGGATACCGCTTTTGGCATCAGCCGAAGGCTGTTTTCTATGCCTACCGATACACTGCTACAGCGCAATAAGATCAGCAGTCAGCAGATACGCATCGGGCAAACCTTGTTTATTGGCTGGATCCCCAGCAACCGCTATACCCTGCCCGAACGCAATTATGCTGCCTCCAAAGAGGCCCTTACTTTGGAGCAATTGTACCGACAGGCAGAAGAAGAAAAGACCATCATGGTGCATCGGGGACCAGCCATTTGGTCCAATAATAACCAAAACGGCATGTTTGCCCTGCACCGCTATGCCCCCATGGATGCCGTCATCAAAGTAACTAATCCCGTATCCCGACAAACGGTTTACCTCAAAGTCGTCGGCCGCATACCCGACTCCATTTATGGAGATGAAGTCGTAGCCATTATCTCCTTTAAAGCTGCCCGATTGCTCCGCGGAGTAGACCAGCGATTTTATGTGACGGTACATTATCCCGAGCGATAATCATGTTTATTACTTCCCAACAGATAAAACTATTTTTTGAATGAATTTTCATCATAACATTCTCTCCACCATCGGTAATACGCCTTTGGTAAAGCTGAACAAAGTGATTAGCGATATCCCGGCGCTGGTACTTGTCAAGGTGGAAACTTTTAATCCCGGCCACAGCATCAAGGACCGTATGGCGCTCAAAATGCTGGAAGATGCGGAGAAAAGAGGAGATATCAAAGCCGGCGGCACCATCATCGAATGTACCAGTGGCAACACGGGCATGGGACTGGCCATAGCTGCTGCCGTCAAAGGCTATAAGACGATTTTTACCACCACCGATAAGCAGTCCAAGGAAAAGATCGACCTGCTGAAAGCGTTGGGCTCAGAGGTGATTGTATGCCCGACCAATGTGGAGCCCGAAGATCCCCGCTCCTACTACAGCGTAGCTGAACGTCTCAGCAAAGAACTGCCCAATAGCTACTGGTGCAACCAATACGACAACCTGTCCAACCGCCAGGCGCACTACGAGAGTACCGGTCCCGAAATCTGGGAACAGACGGGCGGTAAGGTCACACACCTCATCGTAGGCGTAGGTACCGGCGGTACGATCTCCGGTACAGGCCGTTACCTCAAGGAACAAAACCCCAACATACAGGTTTGGGGCATAGATACTTACGGATCTGTTTTCAAAAAATATCACGAAACCGGCATTTTCGATGAAAAGGAAATTTATCCTTACATCACGGAAGGCATCGGTGAAGATATTCTTCCTGAAAATGTAGATTTCAAGGTCATTGATCACTTTGAAAAAGTCACGGACAAAGACGGTGCGCTGATGGCGCGGCGACTGGCCCGGGAAGAGGGCATCCTGCTCGGCTATTCTGCCGGCTCTGCTGTTGCCGGACTCCTGCAACTCAAGGACAAGCTCAGCCCGGAGGACGTCGTGGTGGTAGTCATCCACGACCACGGAAGCCGCTATGTGGGTAAAATCTACAACGATGACTGGATGCGTGAGCGAGGCTTTCTCGACACCGAGCTGCGTGTTGCCGACCTGATTAAGCAGAAAGGCAAGTCGGCACCGTTTATTGCGGTAGAAAAAGACCATACCGTTCGCCAGGTGTTTCAGCTCATGAAACACAACGACATCTCACAGTTGCCTGTGATGGACAACGGACAGATTGTCGGTTCCGTCACAGAGAGTACGGTACTCTCCTACCTGCTGGAAAGCCCCATGGAGCATGCTGAGCAGGCCGTAGGCAGCATTATGAGCGATCCCTTCCCAACGGTTGCTATCGATTTGCCCATGAGCCAACTGCGCAATTATATCAACAAGAAGATCCCTGCTGTCATCACTTTCGATACAGCAGGCAACCGACACATTATTACACAGTACGATATCATACAGTCTATCTGATGAAAATCAGCGCCGAGGATTGTCTGTCGCAGCTCAGCGACCTGCCATTGCTGGATGTGCGCTCTCCCGCAGAATACGCCGGAGGCCACATTCCGGGGGCGCTCTCCCTGCCTTTGTTTACCGATCAGGAGCGGGCAGAAGTGGGCACCCTTTACAAGCAGCAAGGTCCGCAACAGGCCTTTCTGCGCGGGCTGGAGCTTGCTGGCAGCAAGCTCCGCTGGTATGCGGAAGAAGGACAGCGGCTCGCCCCCCAAGGGAGGCTGATGCTCCATTGCTGGCGCGGCGGGCAGCGCTCTGCCAGCCTCGGCTGGCTGCTGCAGCAGGCAGGCTTTGAGGTAAAATTGCTGCAGGGAGGCTACAAGGCCTATCGGCAGCAGTTGCTGGCCGACCTGTCAGCACCCCGCAACCCAATGCTGATCCTCGGCGGCTACACAGGCAGCGGAAAAACCCTCATCCTGCAGCAGTTGGCCGCCCGGGGGGCATCTGTGATTGATCTTGAAAAGCTTGCTCACCACAAGGGCTCAGCTTTTGGGGCGCTCGGCGAGCAGCCCCAGCCAACAGTCGAACAGTTTGAAAACGACCTGCACTATGCCTGGCGATCACTTTCTTTCCCCCAAACTACCTGGCTGGAGGATGAAAGCAGGTCGATTGGTCGTGTTTACTTACCTGACCCTTTCTGGCGACAAATGCTCAGGTCTCCATTGATTTTCCTCGATTTGCCGCTGGAATGCCGGATTGAACAGCTTGTCAAGTTGTATGCTCCCTATGGGCAGCAGCAACTGCAGGATTCCTTTGAGCGAATCGCCAAGCGGCTGGGCGGACAGCATGTAAAGGCAGCGCTGGAGGCGCTGGAAAAGGATGACTTTGCGGCGGCGGCGGCCATCGCTTTGCAATATTACGACAAGGCTTACCTGCATTCTCTTCGCCATCGCGATGCGTCAACGATCCGAAAGGTCAGCCTCCCTACCGCTGATCCTGTAGAAATCGCGGCTATCCTGCAGGATATGAAGCTGGATGCCTAGCTTTTTCCCGGAACCGGGCTTTTATGTAAAAGTCCTTGTTGCGGCCGTGGCCGCAACAAAGACTCCCCCGCCTTATTTTTTCAACAAGCTTACCAACATCGACTGTGGAAAACTGTGCAAAACTTGGTCAAATCCGTCTGCTACAGTTCCTTATTTTTGCCTTTTGGCGCAGCCCCTGGCGGGCAGGCTTACAGCGCGGAGGTACGAGGCAGCGACCGGAATAACCATCGATAAGCACAGCAGTGTATGCGACTCAAACAACTAGAGATCAAGGGGTTTAAAAGTTTTGCCAACGAGACGGTCATCAACTTCCAGGATGATGTCATCGGCATTGTAGGCCCCAACGGAAGCGGCAAGTCCAATGTAGTTGATGCTATCCGCTGGGTGCTGGGAGAACAAAAGAGTAAAGAGCTGCGGCTTGATCAGATGTCGAGTGTCATTTTCAATGGTACGAAGCGACGTAAGCCCTCAGGCATTGCTTCTGTGTCACTTACTTTTGAAAATACCCGCAACCTCCTGCCCACCGAGTACAGCAACGTTACCATCACACGTATGCTTTACAGAACCGGTGAGAGCGAGTATCGCCTCAACGGTGTCCCCTGCCGGCTAAAGGATATTACTACCTTGTTTATGGATACGGGCATTGGCTCCAATTCCTATGCTATCATTGCATTGGGTATGGTTGACGACATACTCGCCGACAAGGATGATTCCCGCCGACGCATGTTCGAGCAGGCCGCCGGTGTGTCCAAGTACAAAATGCGCAAGCGCGAAACCCTCGCTAAGCTCAAAAGCACTACCGAAGATCTAGAGCGCGTTGAGGATCTGCTTTTTGAAATCAACAACAACCTCAACAGCCTCGAGAAACAAGCTAAGCGGGCCAAGAAATACTTCGAACTCAAAGCCGAATACAAAGAGCTCAGTATTCAGCTGGCAGCCCTCCGCGTCGACGAGCTGCGCAAACGCTATAAATCTGAGCAGCAGACTCTGCAACAGGAAGAAAGCCGCTACCGACAGCTGGGTATTGAAATTGATCAGCTGGAGGCGGTACTCGCTAAGGATCGCAAGGAGAATCTCGATAAGGAAAAAGTTCTCTCGGATAGCCAACGGGAACTCAACCAGCTCATCGGCCGCATTCGCGGTCGCGAGAATGATAAACAAATGCTCGTCCAAAAAGAGCAGTTTATCACCCAAAACCGCAAAAATCTGGAACGCAACATCGCCGAAGCTGCCAGCCGGCTAGCCTTGCTGCAGGAACAAATCGAACAGTTTCGCACCGACCTCAATGCAGAAAAGCGCGTAGAGGCGCGGCTGGAGCTCGAGCTTAATCAGGCTGAAGACCAGCTCGACAAGGTGCGCAGCAGCCATGCGGGTATCAAAAATCAGCTGGATGCCAGCCTGCAGACCCTGCAGGCAGCAGAAAAGCAGGTCTTTGAGCTGGAAAAACAACGTGCAATCAACCAAAATCAGGTGGACAATCAGCAGCAGCAGCGCGATCGCCTGCTGCTTGACATCGAGAATCGCAAAAAAGAAATTGAAGATTTCAGCCTGCAGCTGGCTGCACTGGCTGAGCAGGAAACACAGCAGGCAGAAGAGGTGCGCCGCCTCGAACGCAGTGAGGAGCAGCGACTGGAGGACGTAGCCCGCGCAGAAGCAGACATCGAACAACTCAACCGCCAGCTTGCGCGTATCAACCGCGAACTGGATGCCAAGCGCAATGAATTTAAGCTCACCAAGAGCATGATCGAAAGTCTGGAGGGATTCCCGGAATCCATCCGCTTTCTGAGCCAGCAAA
>JAUMBM010000047.1:0-5256 GCA_032115735.1 Saprospiraceae bacterium | reverse complement strand
TATATTTTCATGGGCATTTTGTACGGATTCTCACCTGTGATCTTCTCGTACATCTCAAACAGGTTGCCGTATTTCTCTTCCACGACCTTCTCACCGAGCTCGCGGATCTGCTGCTCGCTCGCATTGGCAAGGTTGGAAGAGTTGGCCTTGGAGCGGCCATAGCGCATGATAGCGTCACTGAAGTCCAGGAATACCGCCAGACCCGTGGGCGCTACCCCCAGCCCTTCATCACAGGCTGTCTTAGCCGCCCGGCTGGCCACGTCCCGCGGCACCAGGTTGCCGAAGGCAGGATAGCGGCGCTCGAGGAAGTAGTCGCGGTCAGCTTCGGAGATATCAACACCCGTCTTGCGGCCTTCGCGAATAGCCTTGGCATCCTCCTGCTTTTTGGGCACCCATACCCGGCCGTCGTTGCGCAGACTCTCAGACATGAGCGTCAGTTTGGACTGGTAATCACCGGATACCGGTATACAGGTAGGGTGAATCTGGGTGAAACAAGGATTGGCCATGAGCGCTCCCCGCCGCACAGCACGCCAGGCAGCGGTGACATTGGACATCATGGCATTGGTGCTGAGGTAAAAAACGTTACCGTAGCCACCCGTTGCCAATACGACCGCATGCGCCGAGTGCCGCTCAAGCGCACCTGTGAGCAGGTTGCGGGCAATGATGCCGCGTGCCTTGCCGTCGACGACTACCACATCCAGCATCTCATGCCGGTTGTACAGCTTGACGGTGCCCAAAGACACCTGCCGCGACATAGACTGGTAGGCACCAATCAACAACTGCTGTCCGGTCTGTCCGCGTGCATAAAAAGTACGGCTCACCTGTACCCCGCCGAAAGAGCGGTTTTCAAGCAACCCGCCATACTCGCGGGCAAAAGGAACTCCCTGCGCAACCGCCTGGTCAATGATGCGGGCGCTGACTTCCGCCAGGCGATACACATTGGCCTCCCGGGCGCGGTAATCACCCCCTTTGATGGTATCATAAAACAGGCGATAGACACTATCGCCGTCATTTTGGTAATTTTTGGCTGCATTGATACCACCCTGCGCTGCAATGGAGTGCGCACGGCGCGGGCTGTCGTGGAAAGTAAAAACTTTCACATTGTAACCCAATTCACCCAAGGTGGCAGCAGCAGAGGCACCGGCAAGGCCGGTGCCGACAATGATGACATCCAGTCTCCGCTTATTATTGGGAGCAACCAGGGGCACCGTTGACTTGTAGCGGGTCCATTTCTCCGCCAGCGACCCCTGAGGCACTTTACCGTCCAGTTTCATGACTGATGGTTTTTGTCGTTAATCAATCCGGTCTTTATTTAGACTGCAGGTACATCAGTATCGGAATCAGGGCAAACAATGCCGGCACCAATACCGAATAAACCTTACCGATGAATTGTATGAAGGGCGTGTACTTGCGGTGGTTCAGGCCCAGCGTCTGAAAAGAACTCTGGAAGCCATGCCACAGGTGGGAGCCAATAACAACCATCGATGCCACGTAAATCACTACATACAGAGGATTGGCAAAGGCCTCCGCTGTGAGACTGAAAAGATCTTTGTAGGACTCGCCCTCATAGGTAACATAAGGAACCACATCCAGCTTCATCTGCAACCAGAACTGGTAAAGATGCAGGACGAGGAACACGAAAATGATGATGCCGAGCCAGGCCATGTTGGAAGCGGCCGCAGCATTGGTACTGGCAGCCCGTACAACATTGACCGCATACCCTTGCGGACCCCGCGCTGCCTTGTTTTTCTGCCATATCACGATGCCCTGAATGGCGTGCAGCAGGATAAAAGCATACAAAAGGTAAGAAGTCGTTTTGATGAGCGGGTTGGTAGTCATAAATTTGGCGTACACATTGAACGCCTGACCACCGTCACCTGCCAACAACTGGAGATTGCCGATAAGATGGACTGCCAAGAAGGTAATGAGGAAGAGGCCTGTCAGGCTCATGACAAGCTTCCGGCCAATGGATGATGACAAAAAATCGCTGAACCAACTCATTTGTTCGTTACTTTTCGTTGTGCGTTTCGTTGTGATGTGTTGTGAGCAGGCAAATTAAATATCTCCCCACAAACTGTGCAAAGCTAACCTTATAATCACATTTACCCAAAATGTGTTCGATCACAAGGGGGTTGACTCAAATTATTTAGAATTCTTCTAAATAAAAATCAAGGGCTTAGCGCTTGCCCGGGATTGATGCGGTAGGTAAAGAGAGCGTTTACCGGCCGCTTGCCGGGGCGTGTAGCCGACGACAAGGAAGAGAAAATGGGTGGAAGAAGAAATGTCCCGGATCCGGGAGAAAATGCCCGATAACTCCCGTAGCCAGTACGCACTAAAAAGCCGACGTACACAAAAAGGTATTACCTTTGGAGCATAAATTCGCTATCATGGCTGCTTTCGCTTCCGAAACGTCTTTTGAGATAACAGATTTACTGCAGTTTTTTCCGCTTGTACCCTTGCCTGTAACGCTGGGGGAGGATACGCATCACGACTTCAGTCAGCACAATGAGCCATTGCCCGGAGAGTTGGCGCGACAATTTCTTCCTTCCGGGGACAGTGAGCCTGACGATGAAGAGATTACAGAATATGTCCCCTGTTTTCGCATGGAAGACGTGGGCAATTTTTATACCCTCGTCTACTGGCGGGCTGCCATGCTCAGCTACAGCTACCACCTGGCTACCTTCTCTGCCCGGGGTGATCTCATTGACCACAAAATCATTGCCGGGACTTTCTACGCGCAGGGTGTACTTACGCAGTCCATGGCTACGATCAGTGAAGCGCATATCATTTACATTGTCATGGGACAGTTGGCGGCTGCGCAGGCAGCCTTCGATGCGGGCAGTTCGGCTGTCAATCACCTGCGCATCACAGAAGCAGGTTTGCTGGAAGAGGTAATTATTGCCCGACAATAATCTGCAGTTGCGGTCAAAAATTATAGTCAATTAAACATGGAATTATTAATCATTCTGCTGCTGATTCTGCTCAACGGGCTGTTTTCGATGAGTGAGATCGCTATGGTCTCCGCCCGTAAAAGCCGGCTTGAATCTGCCTCCAAACGAGGCGATCACCGGGCGCGGGCAGCCCTGGAAACCATCAATCATCCCAATCGCTTTTTCTCAACCGTTCAGATTGGTATCACGCTGATAGGGCTGTTGACAGGTATTTTCAGTGGGGAGAATATTACCGAAGATTTTGAGTCTTTTTTTCTGCGAACCAGCCTGCCGGAAAGCTATGCTCACTTGCTTGCGGTGACAGTAGTGCTCTTGTTGATCACTTTTCTGTCGTTGGTGCTGGGCGAATTGGTGCCCAAGCGCATAGGTCTCAACAATCCCGAAGGAATCGCCAAGTCCGTGGCCATCCCCATGAAATGGCTGACGGCCCTGACGTCTCCGTTTGTATGGTTGCTCACCATCACCACGGATGGCATTATCCGCTTGTTTCGAATTACCCCTTCTTCAGATGATAAGGTGACGGAGGAGGAAATTAAGGCAATTATCCAGGAGGGCACGGAGGCAGGTGCGGTCGCTGAGATCGAGCAGGATATCGTCGAGCGGGTTTTTAATCTCGGAGACCGGACGGTGGCCTCGCTCATGACGCATCGAACGGATATTGTTTATCTCAGGGAGGATTTTTCAGCCCGGGAGGTCAGAGAGGCGGTCAGCCGGGAAATGCACTCTGTCTATCCTGTCTACCGCCACGACAAAGATAACCTGCTGGGGGTGGTTTTTCTGAAAGCTATCTTTGCACATATAGAGGAGCCCGGCTTTGGTCTGGCCAACTTCATAGAAGAGGCAAAATATCTGCCCGAACACAGCAATGCCTACGATGCGCTGCTGAAGTTTAAGACCAGCAAATGCCATTATTCACTGGTGACAGACGAGTTTGGCCACCTGCAGGGGATAATTACCCTGAACGATCTGCTGGAAGCACTGGTCGGGGATGCCTCCGAATTTCACGCGGACGATTTTGCCTTCATCGAGCGCGAAGATGGCTCGTGGCTGATCGACGGGCAGTACCCGCTGGCTGATTTTTTGTCTAAGTTTGATCTTGATAATCTGATTGCTGCTTATCCCTACAATACCATCAGCGGGCTCATTTTGCAGGAGCTGAAATCTATACCGCACGCGGGGCAAAAGCTGGTATGGCGGCAGTTTGAAATTGAAATTGTAGATATGGACCGGGCGAGGATTGATAAGGTGCTGGTAAAAATGACGGCTTAAGCGTGTGTCATGGGTTTTCTGCCGTCGGCAGAAAACCCATGACACAGACCGGCTGGTGTTGCAGAGAGAGGACGGCGGAAGCCTCCGCCGAAAAGCCTCAGCCTCAGGCCGGCTACCCGCGGTCAAAAATACATCCAGTGCCCGCGCAAGCCTTGCACGCGGCTGTAAGACAGAGCCGGTGCCGGCAGCTTGATAAAATTGAGGGTGCCCAGCACAGCACGCAGCCAGGGCTTGCGAACCGGAATTTTACTCAGGTCTATGTCGGGCGACAGATACCACTGCCGGTAGCGCGGGAAGACTTGTGCGTCCAGCAGGTACTGATTGCCCGCTTCGTCAGTCCATTCATTGGCAAAGCCACCATACAGATTTTCTGCGCCATAGCCCAGCGACAGGTTGAGCCATTGCGGCCAGCGGGGACCCGCGCCGAGTCCGCGCAGGTTGCCGCTCAGCCAGATGGTCATGGTGTTGTAATCTTTCAGGGCGCGTTCGATGTAGGAGACGCCGTACAACGCGCGGGCTCTGCCAGCCAGATCACTACTGCCGCTGCCCGTCACCGACGGCACTGATAAAGAGGGATAGGGGCGGCTGTTGGCCGAGAGCTTCAGCCTGAATTTTTGCTCCTGCCAGTAAGCATCCTGCACAACAAACAGCGCCATGCCTGCTGTGTTGGCAGCTATGTCGGACCAGGAAAAGCCCCAGTTGGCAGACAGCCCGTCCATTACTTCCACGGTGCCCTGCAGCAGCGAAGCGACCAACCCGGCGGTGAGCCGCGATTTGGCGGGGGACATGCCTGTCCAGCGGGCACCCGCATAGAGCAGCCGTGCTTCTGTATAGGTCGTCAGCAGGTGGCCCATTTTGTCCATCTGCAGCCACTCGCGACTGTCATCAAAGGTGCGAAACCCTCCCAGTGCATATTGCTTATACCAAGTGTGGTACAGGCCGTAGGAAACTGCACCATACACAAGCGTTCCGCCGGCAGCTACCGGCCAGAAGCGCTCAGTGCGGAAGCTGTCGGGAAAAGTCTGCCAGTTGGCTG
>JAUMBM010000046.1:0-3525 GCA_032115735.1 Saprospiraceae bacterium | reverse complement strand
GCATATTGCTTATACCAAGTGTGGTACAGGCCGTAGGAAACTGCACCATACACAAGCGTTCCGCCGGCAGCTACCGGCCAGAAGCGCTCAGTGCGGAAGCTGTCGGGAAAAGTCTGCCAGTTGGCTGCTGTGAGGGATGGTTGCGCTGCCAGACCCGTCGACAGACCCGCCAGTATCAGTAAGCTTAAGAACGTACGCATAGAGAATGATTGTATTGCCAGTGAAAAGGCAGGCGCCGGACATGGTTGTCGGGCGTATTATCCGACACAAAAATAAACCCTTGCTTTTGCTTGTTTGTTTGTGTTGATATTTATACCTTTGCGCGCTGTTTGATATGTTTAGGACGTACTTTCAACGCTATGTCCTTGCAATATAGTCAGAACACTTGTTTATTCGAATACTGAAATTTTTCACGACATGAAAAAAGATATTCATCCGGCAAGCTATCGCACTGTAATCTTCAAGGACTTTTCAGTTGATGAAGCATGGATGGGTCGCTCCTGCGCCAACACCAAGGATACCGTTGTATGGGAAGACGGCAATGAGTATCCGCTTGTAAAACTGGAAATTTCCAGCTTCTCACACCCTTTCTTCACGGGTAAGATGAAGTTCGTTGATACGGCGGGTCGTATCGACAAGTTCAATAAGAAGTTCGCCAATTCGCGCTACGGCAAGAAATAATCAATTACTTGCTTTGTTCGTGCGAACTAAAGAATAAAAAAGTCCCCTTCATGTCATGAGCGGGACTTTTTTGCGTTGTATCTATCGTATTGGACGGCCTCTCTAACGCCCGTCTCCATCCCATTCCCTCACCTAATCATTCCTTTGCTAACAACAACCAGCCGCGTCATGCCAAATGTAATTCTGTTTGATAACGAAGTTCGCGATCAGCTCTTACCTTTTACCTGGCTTAAGCCTATGGGCGAACTTCGGGTGGGCATTCTCACCATTCGCGAAAAATGGGAGCGTATGCTGGGTTATCCTGTGTCTTTTCTGACGCAGGAGTACCTGTCCGGCAAGTATGCAACTACCTACAGTGAGGTCAATATTCTGATCAACGGCTCTGTCATGCCTACGCCGGAGCTGGTTGGGCTCATCCGCCAGATGACCATGAACGAGGCTTTACTGCTGGGCGATGAGCTCATTGCGGCCATGTTGTCGGGTGAGCAGGTAGCCAGCATGGTGAAAGATGAAGATTTCGGGGAGCTCAGGGTTTTCCCGGTGGAAGAAAAAATACTGTTGAAGCTCTCCAAAGCATATGATATTTTCCGCCTCAACGACCGTGCCCTTGAGCTGGACTTTGCGCTGCTGACACACAACCGGGTGTCTGCACCGCTCTCGGCCACCAATCGGGTTGTCGGACCTGCCGATCGGGTGTTTCTGGAGGAGGGTGCCCGCGTAGAATGCAGCGTATTGAATACAGAGCGGGGGCCTGTCTACATCGGCAAGGATTCGCTGGTGATGGAGGGTTGTCTAATCCGGGGGGGCTTTGCGATGGGCGAACATTCGGTGCTCAAGATGGGTGCCAAAATCTATGGCGCTACCACCCTGGGGCCTTATTGTAAGGTGGGTGGTGAGGTCAACAATGTAGTTTTTCAGGGCTACTCCAACAAAGGACATGAGGGCTATCTCGGCAATTCTGTGATTGGCGAGTGGTGTAATATTGGCGCAGATACCAATGCGTCTAACCTCAAAAACACCTACGATGAGGTGCGGGTATGGAACTATGCCGAACAGCGATTTTCACCCAGCGGCCTCCAGTTCTGTGGCTTGTTGATGGGCGATCACAGCAAATGCGGCATCAATACCATGTTTAATACGGGTACTGTGGTGGGCGTGAGTGCCAATATTTTTGGTGCGGGTTTTCCCCGGCAGTTCATTCCTTCCTTTTCCTGGGGGGGCGCACAGGGGATTAGCACTTTTCAGGTCGAAAAAGCCATGGATGCCATCAACCGGGTGATGGAGCGCCGCAATTTGGCACTGAGTGTGCAGGAACGACTGATTTTACTGCACGTTTTTGAGGAATCTGCGCAGTATCGCCCCTGGGATAAAAAGAAATCGGCCTCCTGAGTGCAACTTCAGCCTGTGTTTGGGATGTCCTACCTAGATAGAACATCCTAAACACAGGCTACCCGTTGCCGTCCGTGCCGGTGTGGGGCCTGCCTGCGAACCAATACAATGGCTGGTGTTGGCGCTTGCTAAGGGGCATGGCCGGCCCTGCGCAACAAAAAAAGTAAAGTCTTCGGGAAAGACACCTGGAGGATCAGTAAAAAAAATGCCGGATACCCTCCGGGGCTTGTCTGCGTGCAGACAGCCCGCAGTATGTACTAAATACGCAACCGATGAATCTTCCCGTGTGGAAAAAATGGCTTAGCTACCTTTTCGATATAACCATCGAAGAGCGGAGCAGTCCCTACAATCCGATGCTCGAAGTGAGCCTTCGCCGCGGGCAGTTTCAGCTGAGCACAGCCAATGCTGTGTATTCTTACGGAGACCGCTATACCAATTTTTCCCGGACCTTTGACCAGCTCAACTGGGCGCAGCTTCCGGGGGAGGAGGTGCTCCTGCTGGGGCTGGGCCTGGGCAGCATACCCTATATGCTTGAACGCAACTACGGCCGGTCCTTTTACTACACGGCCATCGATATCGATGAGGAGGTACTCCTGCTGGCCGATAAGTACCTTCTGGGGGATCTCACAAGTCCGCTGCAGCAGATTTGCGCTGATGCTTCCGTCTTCGCAGAAGTCTCGCCCGACGCATCTTACGACCTTATTTGTGTAGATATATTTGAAGACAACCAGATACCGGCAGCTTTTTTAGCACCTGACTTTATTGAGGAGCTGAAGCGCATTCATAGTCCCGGCGGGCTTGTGTTATTCAATTCTTTGGCATTTACCTGGGAGGAATACCAGCAGTCGGAAGCGTTTTTTAAAAATGTTTTTCGCCCCGTCTTTCCGGAAGCGACCTCCTTGCTGTTGGGGGGCAACTATATGCTGCTGAGCGATCAGCGCTTTCTCCGGTAAAAAATTAAATTTAGGTGCTGTTTTTTGTGGAAAATGAGCCTGTGCTGCGACTATTTATGCAAAACACAGGCCATGACAAGTTCCCTGACAGTTGTAGGTAAAGCTACAGACGGCAGCTGCCAACATTGCGGCCAGCCGCTAAGCGGCAGAATCGACAAGCGGTTTTGCGACGATTACTGCCGCAGCAACTTCCACAACCGCCTCAATAGCCAGTCGACCCTTTTTATGCGACATACGCACCGGCTTTTACGCGGCAACCGCCGCATCCTGGCTGCTTTTGCCCAGGCAGGGCGCACGCGCCTGCCCCGCGAGGAGTTGCTGCGTGCGGGCTTCCGCTTCAATTTTTTCACCAGCCAGCACCACCAGCCTTCGGGCTTGTGTTACCGATTTTGCTACGAATACGGCTATGCTGCCGACGAGGCAGCGGGCGAGGTCATACTGGTGAAAATGGAGGAACCGCAAGAGGCCACCTACACGCCCCAGGATTAACCCGGGCTGTTGC
>JAUMBM010000045.1:0-4449 GCA_032115735.1 Saprospiraceae bacterium | reverse complement strand
GAGAAACTCGGTCTTGCTGTCGGTGATCAGGAAAGGGCTGACCTCGAGTTCGGTGATAACCCCAGCTCCATCATTCAGCAGCGTTTCTCCAATCCTGCCCAGCCTGGCGTCGTTGACCGTCAGCAACTGGATAACTTCAAGAATATCATCAATGAAAACCGTGTTCAGGAGATGATCGACCAAGGACAACTTGGCCCTTCATTCCCTGATTACTGGATGCACCAGCGCAAAGAAATCGTCAAAGATCGCCTCGAGAGCAAGATGATTGCTATGGTCACTAAAGCTATGTACACTCCGACCTGGATGGCAGAGATGCTGTACGAGGAGCAGAACCAGTTCTTCAGCTTCGCGTATGTAAAAGCAGGTTTCGATGCTATTGCCAACGAGGAAGTAACCATCAGTGATGATGATATCGAAGCTTACCTCAAGGAAAATAAAGCTCGCTATGAGCGTAAGTTTGAAACGCGCCGTGCAGCCTACGTCGCTTTCAATGTACAGCCGTCGAAGGAAGACTCCGCTGTAATTCGCAAGCAAATGGAGTCGCTCCTGGCCGAATTTTCAACTACTGACAATGATTCAGCATTCGTTATCCGCAACGAAGGTAGCTACGCCGGTACTTTTGTGACGGGTGATGCGCTCGGAAGTGTAGCTGACACCATGGCTAAGATTGCTGTAGGATCTATCTATGGTCCTTACATGGAAGGTGGTATGTACAAAGCCGCCAAGCTGGTCGATCGTCGCTCAATGGCTGATTCAGCTGACTCTCGTCACATTCTGCTTTCAGCAACTTCACCCGACGATTTCGTTCGTGCCGAAAAAACAGCTGACAGTCTGATGAACCTGCTGCAAGCTGGTGCTAAGTTTGAAGATCTTGTAAATACTTTCAGCCAGGATCCAGGTAGTAAGGCCAACGGCGGTAAATACGAAGGTACAACGCCAGGCGCGTTTGTACCGGAATACGACCGCTTGCTGTTCATCACGGGTGAAGTCGGTAAGCGCTACAAAATCAGAACTTCTTACGGTTTCCACATCGTAGAAGTCCTCAAGCGCAGCAGCAGTACGACCAACCGCTACAAAGTGGCTTTCCTGCAGGAGGCTATCGTCCCCAGCAAAGAAACACAAAATGCCGCTTACGATCGTGCAACAGCTTTCATTGCTAAGTACAAGGATCTCGAATCTCTCCGCAAAGGAGCTGCCGCTGAGAAAGATCTCTCTGTCCTGACAACAGGTCCGCTGCAGGAGAATGATTTCATGTTTGATCAATTGGGCTATGGTAACGATACGCGTGATATGATTTGCTGGCTGTTTTCTGCCAGTAAGAACGATGTGTCCGGCACCGTCTACACCTTCGTTGACGAAAATGCTTACTACGACAGCCGATATGTGGTTATCGGCCTGAGCAATATACAAGCGGAAGGATTGCCATCTGCCGATGAAGTTCGGGCAGAGGTGGAGCCAATTGTACTCAACAACAAAAAGGCGGAGCTGCTATCTGCCAAAATGACCAGCAGTGATCTCAATAGCCTGGCCTCAACTTTCAACACAACAGTTGACACTGTAAACAATACCTCTTTCAGCATGCCATTTGCTGAGGGTCTTGGCAATGAGCCTAAAGTCATCGCAACTGCTTACACACTCGCTGCTGGAAAGTCATCCAAGCCTGTCCAGGGCGAATCAGGTGTGTTTGTAGTGAAAGTACTCCAGCGTTCACCTATGACGCCGGCACAGAGTCTGCAGGCAGTACAGATGCAAGCCAACGGACAGGCCCGGGGGCAAATCTCCGGACAGTTGGTTGCTGCTATGCGTGACAACATAAAGGTTGTTGATAATCGTGCCACCTTCGATTGCGGAGCTAGTTACTAACTACTTTCTCATGATAGTGTGTTGAGCAAAGCCGCCGGAAAACATTTTCCGGCGGCTTTGTACATTATAAGAAATTGCTTTCCTGTAAATCTTATTCATTAGCCAGAGCCATGCAAACCAAGACTGCAGAGAAAATAAATGCCAATCCACAACTTAGGGTATTGGCAGCTTTCATGGTCCTCCTGAGTGCCGTCGGTTTTTCTGGTAAGGCCGTGTTAGTAAAACTTGCCTATCGTTTTGAAATCGACACAGTATCTCTGCTGGCTCTACGCATGCTCTTCTCGCTGCCTTTTTTCATCATCAATGCGCGCATAGGATATATTCGGCAAAAGAGGAAAAATAAATCGCCGGTGAATATGGGCACTGCCGATTGGCTGCAGCTTGCTGCATTGGGGGTTTCTGGTTATTATCTCGCCAGCTTGTTTGACTTCATCGGTCTGCAGTATGTTTCTGCAGGTCTTGAACGTCTCATTCTATTCCTGTACCCCACCATTGTACTCATACTATCGGCTATTTTTTTTAACAAAAAGGTACAGCCCGCACAGTATGTTGCGCTCTTTCTCACCTATACAGGTATTGCGCTGGCGATGCTCGATACTACCCACAGCAATGGAAACAATACGCTCACGGGGGCTGCATTTATTTTTGGCAGTGCCCTTACCTATGCCATTTACCTTGTTGGTAGCGTTCGCTTTATTAGCATATTAGGTTCAGTCTACTATACCTCCGTAGCGATGATCGTCGCAAGTGTTGTCATATTGATTCACCATGCCTGGGTGGGTGGGTGGCAACTGTGGCACTATCCTGCCGATCTTTACATGCTGGTAGCTGTCATGGCCATCTTTTCAACCGTATTGCCTACACTCCTCGTAAGCGAAGGGCTTCGAATTATTGGAGCAGCCAACACGGCTATCATCAGCAGCTTTGGACCTGTTGCTACTATCTTTATGGGTTCTATCTTTTTAGATGAGCCTTTCGGTGGTTGGCAGATTCCCGGGACAATTTTAGTGCTGGCGGGTGTTCTGTGGATTAGTCTTGCCAAACGCTAACGAAGGTTTTTAAGTTTTTTTAATATCCCAAATACTACCGACTCTTGCCTCCATACAAAATGATAAGGTGTCTGAACAGCCCCGAACTGCCGACGAATAGCCTCTATACCCGGTATCATACTACCCTCAAAATCAAATACAGATAGACCTAGTACCTCCTGTGTGTACCGGATGGTCTGCCAACATAACCATAATCCGGCTCCCGTCTGCCGAAAGGCAGGGTTATCCCCGCTCAGGTGATAATACGCGCAGCGATCATCCCATATCAGACAGGCTGCCGCCTGTACATTTTGTTGCTTGTCAACAGCAAAAAATAGTTTTCCTGAATGCTCCTGTACTAAGGAGCGATGATGACGCAGGAGTGTCTGCCAGTCGTACGGCAGTCTCTGATGCTGTTCGGCAAAGCGGGCACCAATGAATGCATGAAGGACCTCCAGCGGATAATCTGTGCTGACGATTAGCGCCTGCTCTGCCTTCTGCAAATTGCGCCGCATATTGCGGTTGATTCCTGCTTCAAGATCTGACTGTGTTAAATCAAGCCGATAGGTATAACGCGAAGTTTGCTGAAAACCCTTCCAGTAAAAAGGTAGCCAGTTAATTACTGCCGGACTGAGGGCCATCTCAACCGAGGCAAAATCCGGCAGCAAGTCGATGAGAGCGCCCATCAGCCGGTGTTGCTCCGTGAGCCGGGGTGTTTCTACCTCAAAGTAAGGTCCCAAGTGCTTGACAAATACCGGCATAAAGGCATAAGTAAATCCCATCTTTTTACTGAAGCAGTAGGGCATCGCAGCCAACTGTCTGCCTTTTTCCTCAACGACTACAGCCCCCCATCCGGACGTGCCCACCAGCGCGTCCAGATACCAGTCGCGGGCAAAGACAGGGATATGCGCATGATCCCTGCAAAATTGCCGATATGCGTCCTGTTGATTCATCCTCTTTTTCTTGCCAGCATGAGTCCGTCACGAAGGGGTAGTAGTAAGGTTTCTACACGTTCATCTGCCATTACCCGCTTGTTGAACGTATCCAGTGAGCGCGTATCCATATCCTTCTCTGCCTCTATTACCTTGCCACTCCACAGTACATTGTCAGCGATCAGCAAAGCTCCCGCCGACATTCGGTCGATCACCAGATCGTAGTATATGGGGTAATCAAGCTTTCCTGCATCCATAAAAACAAGATCAAAGACACCCGGAAGTGTTGGAATAACAGCCTGTGCCTGACCGGTATACAGCTGTATCTGTCGGGCAAAAGGAGATGCATCAACGTATTTACGTATTAACCACGCAAGTTCAGGATTGGCTTCGATGGTATGCAACTCGCCCTCTTCGGCAAGACCTTCTGCCAGACAAAGAGCGCTGTAACCCGTAAAAGTACCTATTTCCAGAATGCGCTTCGGTCGCATAAGCTTACTGATCAACGCAAGAAAGCGGCCCTGCAAGGGTCCTGACAGCATTTGCGGCGCCAGCGTCTTAAGATGCGTTTCCCGCTCTAGTTGCTGCAGATACGCAGGCGGGGCGCTGCTGTGTGATTCACAGTA
>JAUMBM010000044.1:0-3529 GCA_032115735.1 Saprospiraceae bacterium | reverse complement strand
TGATGATAAGGGGGGGAGTAGAGTACAAACATACGTAGTTTGGCTCATTTTTGCGGCTTTCGCCGCAAAAATGAGCCTCTTTTTGCTTTGATTTGGCGGCTGAGGGAGGGCGCAGCGCTAGCTGCGCCCTCCTTCAGCCGCCAGCACCAGCCGCAGGCCCACATCATTGGAGCGCAGCCCCGGCAGTGACCGGCCACGCCGGCTAATCCTGCAGTGGACGGGCGAATTCTGGTAGCTGCCGCCGCGCAGCACGCGGAACTGCCCGCTTTCGGGTCCGTACACTGCCCGCTGCTGCTTGCTGCTGAGCAGCTCGCGGTAGTATTCATGGGCGTACCAGTCTTCGCACCACTCCCACACCAGCCCGCTCATATCGTACAGCCCCAGCTCATTGGCTTGCTTTTTACCCACCAGGGACGGCTGCCCGCCGCTGTTGCCCTCGTACCAGCCCAGCTTGTCGAGCTGGCTGCCGCCGGCAAAGGGAAAGCCTTTGCGCTGGTTGCCACCCCCGGCAGCGTACTCCCACTCCGCCTCGTAGGGGAGGCGCAGCTGTATGCCGGAACCCAGCGCTGACAGCCAATGGCTAAATTCTGTGTCTTGCTGCAGGCGTTCCAAAAATTTACGGGTATCGTCCCAGCTTACTTTTTGGGCGGGAAACTGCGAATCGGTGGCAGCAGTGCCCATTACCGAAGCCCATAAGGACTGGGTAACCAGATATTTGCCGATATAGAAGGTGGCTACCTCCACCGGATGCTGAGGCATCTCGTTGTCAAAATCTGCTTTGGTAGCGCCCATGCTAAATATACCGCCTTCTACGCGGACAAAGCTGTATTGTCCGAACCGCTTCGGCATATTCAACGCAGGCTGTTGAATTGTAAACATGTTTAAATATACTACTTAATGAACACAAAGGTCGTGTTAGGGGGTGCTTGTAGTATATGCACAGCGGGAACCAAAAACAGTATCAGCCTTGCTCCCACAGCAAGGTGATTGAAAATGATCAAAATTAGGCGGGAAGCTTGTTTGTGGCGACAACCCGAGTGAGGGTAATGTGTTGATGGCCAACCGGACACCGCATTGCATTACATAGCGAGGATAGGGGGACGAAACATAAAAACCATCGTCCAACGTCTAAGGCACACGAATATACTGCTTTTTTACCAATTTGTATGCAAAACGAGTCGATTTTCCAAATAATGATGCAAATATTGCAAGTACTGGGGTGCGTGCAGCGCACCCCAGTACTACATTTTCTCATCCAGCCCCTTACCGGTTTCATGGTGAGCAAAGCCGGGGATGACCTGCTGCAGGGCAGCTACCAGTTGAGCTTTGCTGAGGGCAGGCTGCTCGAACATGGCCCGCAGCTCATCGACGACCCGGTCGATGGCCTGCAGGGAAGGGCGGGGCGCGTTGGTGATGACGCCCAGGCTGTTGAAGCGCTGCTCATCGCGCTGGTCGCTTTCCGTATAAAATTCTTCATACGGCTTCTCGCCGGAGGTGTCCGAACTGAAGTAATACACAGGGTAGGGGAGCGGCTTGTCCTGCATAACCCGCCCCTGGGCCGCCCAGAGGGCAGCGAGCTGCCGCGCTTCCTCTTCGCTCTGACAGTGATAAGGGCTCAGGCCCTTGGCTTCCAGCAGCTTGTCGGCAATATGCGTAAAGGTATTGGTATGCAGCTCCGTCTGCAGCCGCGGGTAAAATATTTGGCCACTTTCGCCCAGCAGGCAGGCCATCAGGCATATTTCGCCCGACTCGTCGGGCGACACGAAGAAGCGTTGTATGTCGCGCGGTGCCGACAGCGGCTGGTGGCGCGCCAGCCGCTCCAGAAAGCCGGCGGGCAGGCTGCCGTTGGAAAAAGCTACATTGGCAAAGCGGGCGGTGGTGATCTTGATCTTGTCGGCATAGGCCATGATCAGCTCTTCCATCAGCTTTTTGCTGGCACCCATCACATTGACAGGATTGGCCGCCTTGTCGGTCGACACGCAGAAAAAATGTTTGGGTGGCTGCCCGGCCAGCAGCGCCAGCAGGTCGCGGGCTCGCAGCACATTGTTTTCCAGCATGGCCTCTATGCTGTAGCGGTCTTTCTCCGACCGCACATGTTTGTGGGCGGCAAAGTTGGCTACAATGTCAAAAGGCCCCTCGCGCTGCAGCAGCCGCGCAAATACGGGCTCGCTGAAACTGATCGGGTAGGTCTTGTAATCGGCCGGCACGACCATGCCGGCCGTACTGCGCAGGTCGCGGGTGAGCTCCGTCAGCCCGTTTTCGTTGATATCAACGACGTACAGGCTGGCTGGCTGCCCATGCCGCAATGCCGCTCTGATAAACGATGAACCAATGGTGCCGGCGCCCCCGATGACCAGCATGCGCGCCTCCTGCAGTTGCTCGCGCAACTGTAGGCCGTACTGCTGCAGGTCGGCTTCGAAGAAGCTGTCCTGCCGGTTAATCACATGCTCCCGGATGAAGCTGCTAAGGTTGAAGTAGGTCATACTGGTTTCATTTTTACCGCTGAAAATGTTGTTTGTTTTTGCGGCTTGCGCCGCAAAAACAAAAGCGTTATTGACATTGCGGCGAAGCCGCAATGTCAATAATTGCTCGTTTTTGCGGCGCAAGCCGCTAAAACATAGGAATCACGACATTGCGGCGTAAGCCGCAATGTCAAAAATTATCTGTTTTTGCGGCGCAAGCCGCAAAAACAAAATCTCCTGATTTTTTAATTTTTCGAAGAAAAATTAAAAAATCAATTAAGTCTTTTAAAGCCACCATGGCAAACCGGCCCCTCCAGCGCCTCATCCACCGACCCGCGCCCATGGAAAAAATCCGCCACCCGCGCCAGCACCGGCGCGAAAGCCTCAAAATACTGCTCCAGCACGGCATCCGTATGCTGCGTACACACATACACACTGTTGCCGGCCAAAAAGCCCTGGCGGAGCATCTCCTGGGTGATGAAGGTCTTGTACTTGAGCCAGTCGGGCGCATCAATGCCGAAAGACGTGAGCGCAGGCAAGCCCGCAACGCTCAGCGGCAGCGACAGCGATGCACCCAGCGCCTTCCAGCGCTGGCCAATCTTGCGCCCCTGCTCGCTGATGACCTCCCAGGAGCGCTGCACAGCCATCTCCTCCAGGGTGGCCAGCGCCGCCGCCGGGCCGATACGCTCCGTCCAGAAAGTGCTGCTGATGAAGGTCTTCTGCGCCGCTTCCATCACCGACCGCCGCCCCAGCACCGCCGTGATGGCGTAACCGTTGCCAAGGGCTTTGCCAAACATACACATGTCGGGCGCTACGCCGTATTTTTTGTGCAGGCCACCATAGGTTTCCCGAAAGCCTGACGTGCACTCGTCAAAGATGAGCACCAGCCCGTGCTGGTCGCAGAGCTGCCGTACCCCCTCGAGATAACCCTCCGCCGGGCCCATATTGCGGGACACTTCCATCTTGACAACGCCCAGGTCGGGATGCTGCGCAATGAGCGCCCGCAGGGCATCGAGATCGTTGTAAGGAAAGGTGAGCACACTGCCCTTAAGGTGACGCGGCACACC
>JAUMBM010000043.1:0-5668 GCA_032115735.1 Saprospiraceae bacterium | reverse complement strand
ATATTGTACTGGTACGCCCTTGAGCAGCGCTTCCAGCGCGCTGTCGAGTTGCTGCTGCCGCTGCGCATCGTAGGAGCTTTCGGGCGAAAGCCCGCCGGGCGCATCAATTTTTTCAAAAACCAAGCGCGCGACGGATTGCGCTTCGCGCTCGCCCAGCAATGGCTGCAGCTGCTGCCGGAAAAAATGTCTGTATTCGCGCACAGTCATGGTATACCCTAGGATAGACGCGACTTAAAATCTTCATATCCAAACACGCGCACCTGCTCCAGTTGGCCGTCCGCGTGCAGCAGGCATATAGAAGGGTGCCTTACGCCGTTGAAGGTGGTCGTTTTTACCATGGTGTAGTGGATCATATCCTCGAAAACCAGCGTATCCCCTATATGGAGCGGTCGTTCAAAGGCGTAGGCTTCCATGAAGTCACCAGCCAGGCAGCTGACGCCGCCAATGCGGCAGGCAGTAGCTGCCCCTTGGGCAGGAGGATCTGTGGCCCGATTCACCGTACCCTCCGCATCAATTGCATAGAGGCGGGGTCTGTAAGGCATTTCAAGCGTATCCGGCATGTGAGCGGTGAAAGAAATATCGGTGATAGCCGTCTTGACGCCCCCGTTATCGATAATATCCAGTACCCTGCTCACCAATACGCCCGTCTGCCAGGCAACAGCAGAGCCGGGCTCCAGAATGACCGTCAGGTGAGGATGCCGCTGGCGAAAGGCGCGCAGCGCTTCAGCCAACTGGTCAAGTGCATAACCTTCCCGCGTCATCAGGTGACCGCCGCCAAAATTGACCCACTTGAGGCGCGGCAGGTAGCGGCCAAAAGTTTTTTCAAAAGCTTCAATAAGCCCTGCTGAAGCCTCGGCTGTTGACTCGCAGAGTGTGTGGCAGTGCATCCCCTCAACCCAGTCAGGCAATTCATCGAAATTGGCAGCCAGTTCGCCCAGTCGGCTCTGGGGAGAGGCAGGGTTGTACAGATCTGTCTGCACATCTGAGAATACCGGATTTACGCGCAGACCCACCGAAACACCCGCCGCCGCTGCACGGGTGCCGTACTGATGCAACTGTCTGAGGGAGTTGAAAGTAATATGGCTGCTGTAAGTGAGCAGCTCATCAAACTCTTCGGGGAAATAGGCGGGAGAGTAGGTATGCGCTTTGCAGCCCATCTCTTCATAGATGAGGCGGGCTTCATGCAGCGAGCTGGCTGTAGCACCGCTAAGGTACTTACCCACGAGCGGGAACACTCGCCACATAGCAAACGCCTTGAGAGCCAGAATAATTTCGGCACCAGATGCATCCTGCACACCTGCTATCAGGCAGAGGTTGCTGAGCAGCCGCTTCTCTTCCAGCACAAAGGCGGGGCTGGGTACAGTACGCAAGTCTATGGACATAAAATAATTCCTTCATATACAGAGGGCTGCCTATACTTTTCTGCACGACTGTAGCCGAAAAAAGACGAGACAGCCCCCTGACGAGTGATGTATCAATACGTAAACTCAAGATCACCATCTACGACTTCGTGCCACGTAAGCCCATGGGCGCCCAATACTTCGAGGAAGGGATCCGGATTGAACTCTTCGACATTTTTGACGCCTTCACCTGCCCATAAGCCTTTGAGCATCATCATCGCACCCGTCATGGCAGGGACACCGGTGGTATAGCTTACGCCCTGCGTACCGGTTTCCTGGTAGGCATGCTGGTGGAAGCAATTATTCCAAATGAAATAAGTTCTTTCCTTGCCATCTTTAATACCTTTGATACGGCAGCCAATACTGGTCTGGCCGGTGTAATTTTCACCCAGCTCACCGGGGTCTGGCAGCACCGCCTTGAGGAACTCCAGTGGTACGATATCCATCCCCTTGTAGCTGATGGGTTCGATGCTGGCCATACCGATATTTTGTATCACCCGCAGGTGCGTCAGGTATTCATCGCCAAAAGTCATCCAGAAGCGGGCGCGCTTGAGTGTAGGATAGTTTTTGACGAGACTTTCCAGCTCTTCGTGATAGATGAGGTAGGACTTCTTGGGGCCGATATCAGGATAATTGATCATCATGCTGACTTCGTGCGGTTCCGTCTCTACCCATTCGCCGTTTTCATAGTAGCGACCTTTTTGGGTGATTTCGCGGATATTGATTTCCGGATTGAAGTTGGTGGCAAAAGCCTTTCCGTGGCTACCGGCATTGGCATCGATGATATCGAGATAGTGGATCTCATCAAAAAAATGCTTGGCTGCACGAGCGGTAAAAACCCCTGTAACGCCCGGATCGAAGCCGCAACCCAACACGGCCAGCAGGCCTTTTTCGCGGAAGCGCTCCTGATAGGCCCATTGCCAGCTGTATTCAAATTTGGCTACGTCTTTGGGCTCGTAGTTAGCCGTGTCAAGATAATGCACACCTGCTTCCAGACAAGCTTCCATGATGGTCAGATCCTGATAAGGAAGCGCCACATGGATGACCATGACGGGCTGATAGCTGCGGATGAGGGCCACCAGCTCAGGGATGTTTTCTGCATCGACTGCAGCCGTCTCAATGGTATAACCGATATCCTTCTTTACGGCCGCTGCAATCTCCTCACATTTGCGAACCGTCCGACTGGCCAGCATGATGCCTGAGAATACATCAGGATGTTGGGCGCACTTGTAGGCCACAACCCTTCCAACGCCCCCGGCGCCGATAATCATTACTTTTGACATGAACTTCAGGATTAATCTAGTTTTGCAAAGCGGCACAAAGGTATTATTTTTTCAGCACAACTGCCCAACATCTGTGTGCTCCGGTCGGTTGAATAATTTGCGGGCATACCGGATTTCCTGCCAGAAACAGAAAGGAGCTGCCCGGGGGCATGTTGGGGCATTTTCAAAGCTGCAGGGGGGGTACTGGCAATTTTCTTTTTGCACCAATCGTTATACACCAGAAATGTTGTGATCGTATGAAAAAAATACCCCAAAGCTTTTTTAGCAAACACTTACGTGCCGGCCTGGCGCTGCTGTCTGTCGCCTTTTTTATGCCTCTTTGTGCACAGCAACCATTGCAGGGCTACGGTCTTCTGTGGGAAATCAGTGGCAACGGCATGGCGCAGCCTTCTTATTTGTATGGTTCTATTCACATTCGCCACAAGGATGTCTTTGATTTTCCGGATTCGCTCTTCCTGTTTATGGAGCAATGCGATGCTTTTGCCTCTGAGGTAGAGCTGGATTCATCCATGGTGCTGCTCTTTTCATCTATATTTTCTGAGCATCAGGAGTTTGATCGCGGACAGAGGTCTATTGCTCCTGCGAGGGGGTCATCGCTGCCGCAAGTGCAGCGAGCCTACCAGCCGCCGCGTCGCAAACTGGAACCAGTGATGTACACCATGCTGGACGCCTATCTGCATGGAGTGGCCAGAAGTCAGGGCAAGTGTATCTACGGGCTGGAGAATATCCGGGAGCACATGCAACTGGAAAATATGACCGGTTCTATGACAGACCGCCTGCCCTGGGAGTTTGGCATCGGTCAGAAAGAGGAGGGCGTAGAGGATATTCGGGCTATTTACCTCTCAGGTAAGCTTGACAGCATCTACAGCTATGTGCTTCAGTACGGGGGCAGTTCCGAGTATGAAGATCTGGTTCGCCGCAACCATATTATGCTCGCCTCCATGAAAGCGATCATGCAGTCTCAGTCGCTGTTTACCGTAGTAGGGGCCGCCCACCTGCCGGGTGAGGGTGGTCTAGTCAGCTTGCTGCAGCAAGCCGGCTACAGCCTGCGTCAGGTAGTGCCTACCTATACCGGGCTTACGCAAACATATAGCTATCTGCCGGTAGAGGAAAACTGGTTTCGCTACAGCAGCAGCGACAGCCTGCTGGTCTTCGATGCCCCGGTCGATATGGTGAGCATCGGCCGCCGGTCGGCCAACCAGTATTGGACGGGACTCGACCTGGGTACGGGCATTGGTTACAACGTAGCCGCTGTTTTTCGGCTGCCGGGCAAATATATCGATTGGCAGCAGCAATTTTTCGATCCCGAAGTGTATACTCTTTTGCGCGAGCAAACTATTGTACACCAGGGGCAACAGGGAAAAGAATTTTGGCTGCTCCGGTCCAATGATGACCTGAAGTACTTTCGGGCGCGGTTGTTTGAAGTAAATGGCCGCCTGTATTTCATTCAGTTGGCTGCCTTCGCTGAGGAAAAACTGCGTGCCGAATCAGGCCTGCGCTTTTTGGAAAGTCTACAACTGCCAACTGCCGCCCCGGCTGTCGTTACAACTACGGTGCCACAACTGAACTGTCAATTTTTATTTCCCGGCTCCTTCCATCGGCAGGAAGTCACCACGGCTACCGGAGAGAAAAGCTTGCTTATGCGTGCTTGTGATGCGGCGGGAAACTACTACGCCTTCCGCTCAGCAATTGTGGCAGCAGGACTTAGCGACAGTATGTTGCTGACCCGGATGGCGGCTTATGAGTTTGACTATTTTCAGCTGCCGGACAATCGGCCCGGGCTGGTACTGGATTCGCTGGCTTTGACCGCCTCTGCAACCGTAGTGCTCAGCGAGTCAGCCAGCCTACGGCTAAAAATATTCAGGGAGGGTAGTCGTCTCTATATGCTGGCCGCCGCCGGTGAGAATGCCTCGCAGGCATTTTTAAATTCTTTTCAATGGCTGCCGGCCCGTTTTGCCGGCGGTGAGCGAGAGGTGTTGGCAGGGGTGGCCGATAGCGTGTATTGGCCAGTAGGGGGTATTGTATCGGCTGAAAAATCCGGCTGGATGGACAATCTGGCTCAACTGTTGCCCATAACCAGACAATCGTATCAAGAGCGGACAGATCCCTGGACGGGAACCTCGCTGGGGGTGCTGGCCGCCGAAATAGCCCCTTTTGCACGTGTTGAATCCTATGAGGCCAGCTTCACTACCTTGCTGACACTGATCAGGCAGTCAGCCGTCGTGAAGTCAGTCAGCCCGCAGCCTATTCCCAACGGACTAAAGGCAACCTGCGAATGGTTGCTGCCTGATGGCTCGACTGTTCAACGGCTCAGTTTGCACTGGGAGGGGCAGTCATTCATGGTCAAAATTGCTGAGGGCTCATCGATCAATACCCGGCACGAGTCGATCGACCAGTTTTTGGCACAGCAACTTCGCCCGGCAGATACAAACTTGTTATCGCAAAATCTGGTGCTGCAGAAAGTAGAGGCGGTACTTGACGCCTGGCTTTCAGCAGACAGTGGCTGGAGCGATACACGCGAAGCGCTGCTATGCAATTACCCTTTCATTCCTCAGGACGCAGCGGCTATCGCAGAAGCACTGCAGTCCCGGCACTGGCTAGAGGGGCATTTTACTGCCAATTTGCTCAGGATCAGGCTTGTTGAGGTTCTCGCCTGTCTCGATGAGCCACGGTCACTCCAATTGCTACAGCAGCTGTGGATGCAGCCCGGGCTACGCTCTACCTATGCCGCGGATTATCTGCTGCAGCTGGCGGTGATGAATAGTCCGGAAGCCGGCACTGTGCTCGCCGGCCATTTGCAGCAAATGGATCAACCCAACAGGCTGTGGCTGTGGCGATATATTTGCAAACAGCGACCGGAGTTGTTCTTCAGGCATATTGCACTCTGGGAGGAGGTCTTTGCTGCAGATTATCCGCTTGTCTTCTGGCAAATGGCAGCCCGCTCGCTCGATACGGGTGCTTCCATTACGGCAGGAACGCAGGCAT
>JAUMBM010000042.1:0-5571 GCA_032115735.1 Saprospiraceae bacterium | reverse complement strand
CCAATGCGAGCGAGCAGCAGATCCGCGAGCTCGGTGAGAAGGTCGTGGAAGAGAAATACGGCAACCTGTTTGAGATGTACGAGAAGATCACAGGTGAGAATCCGTACAAAATGCCCATGAAAATATATCCGGCAGTCCACTATACGATGGGTGGCCTATGGGTCGACTACAATCTCGAAACCAATATTCCGGGCTTGTTTGCGGTTGGCGAGGCCAACTTCAGCGACCACGGTGCCAACCGCCTGGGTGCTTCTGCACTGATGCAGGGACTTGCTGATGGTTATTTTGTGCTCCCTTACACCATTGGCAACTTCCTGTCTGACGAAATCCGTACGTCCAAGCCGGATGCTGATGGTGAGGCCTTCAAGAGTGCAGAAAAATCTGTCAAAGACCGTATCCAGCAGCTGTTGTCCATCAAGGGATCGCAGTCACCCGAAAGTTTCCACCGCCGGCTGGGCAAAATTATCTGGGACTACTGCGGTATGGCACGCAATGCCGAAGGCCTGACAGCAGCCCGTAAGATGGTCCAGGACCTGCGCGAAGAGTTCTACCGCGATGTGTTTGTGTCCGGCTCCAACGAGGAATACAACCCTGAGCTGGAGAAAGCGCTGCGCGTGGCGGACTTTATCGAGCTCGGCGAACTCATGATTGTCGACGCCCTCAATCGCAACGAAAGTTGCGGCGGCCACTTCCGCGAGGAATACCAGACACCGGAAGGAGAAGCGCTGCGGGATGATGCCGGCTACACTTATGTAGCTGCCTGGGAATACCCCGGCAATGGCCAGGACCCCATCCTGCATCGCGAAGAGCTGGTATTCGAAAATGTTGAATTGAAGACCCGCAGCTACAAATAAGGTAGTGTGGGATTGATATCCATAATTGCTTGTTCATCGGATTTCAAAATTCAGTTGTCATGAATCTTACACTTAAAATATGGCGGCAGGGTGGCCAGTACAAAGGGGAACTGGTAACCTACAAGCTCGACAAGGTATCTGAGCACATGTCCTTTCTGGAGATGCTCGACGTACTCAACGAGCAGCTCATTGGCCGCAAAGAGTCTCCCGTTGCTTTCGAACACGACTGTCGCGAAGGCATCTGTGGCACCTGCAGCATGGTCATCAACGGGCAGCCCCACGGTCCTATGCAGGGTACGACCACCTGCCAGTTGCACATGCGTCACTTCAAGGATGGTGACACCATTGTCATCGAGCCCTTCCGCGCCCGTGCCTTCCCCGTAATCCGCGACCTGGTTGTCGATCGCTCTGCATTCGACCGCATCATACAGTCGGGTGGTTACATCTCTGTCAACACGGGACAGGCACAGGACGGCAACGATATTCCTATCGAGAAAGGCCAGGCGTCTCAGGCTTTCGATGCAGCTGCCTGCATAGGCTGCGGCGCCTGCGTGGCTGCCTGCCCCAACTCCTCTGCTATGTTGTATGTGAGTGCCAAGGTCAGCCACCTGGCCCTGCTGCCGCAGGGGGAAGTGGAGGCCAGGCGGCGTGTACAGTCTATGGTGAAGCAAATGGATCGCGAAGGATTCGGTATGTGCTCCAATGTCACTGCCTGCGAAGCAGAATGTCCTAAGAGCATTTCCGTAGAAAATATCGCCCGTCTCAATCGCCATTTCATCGGCTCTGTCTTTGGCTCCCGGGTAGGTGCTGAAGGGAAGGAGAAAGCTGCTTCTGTGTAATTGTTTTGGGAAAATTTTCCCGAAAAATAGCCAAAATCCTGCCTGCAGCCTGTGGCTGCAGGCAGGATTCGGCAAAAGATACCCGCTTTGATTTTTTTCAAAAATCAAAGCGGGTATCTTTTTTTTATCCGGCTTTCCCCGGCGATGACCAGCGCGGCAAAGCCGTCTGTCCGGAAAGGTAGTAGCGCGCATTTTCCTTGACCACTATGTCTAATGGCAGGTACTGAATATCGGCTACTGCCTCGCGCAGTACCAAGTGCCTGAAGAGATTGAGCACCCCCTGATAGCCCTGTTCCTGTGGGTGTTGATTGATCAGAAAGCTGATTGTCCCGGCCTGCAGATGCCGGAGATTGGGTTCGATGAGGTCAAACCCCACTATGCGAACGGCGCTTTTCCACTGCCCGGGCAGTATGTCGGCTAAGAGGTGAGCGCGGGAGTTGGTCACAAAAATACCCCCCACATCGGGCAGCTGCAGCTGCAGCTCCTCCATAAAATCGGCCAGCGCCTGCGGTTGTAAAAAATTTTCAAAAACCCGGCTGTGGATAGCCGCCGGGCGGCTCTCCCCGGGCGGCAGCGCCGCAAAATAGTCCCTGAACCCCTGCTCTTTATCAATCAAGTGCTTGGCATTGGCAGGCCCCTTATCGAGGTTCAGAATCAGCACCGACTGACCCCGCCGCAAGCCGAAGCCCAGCAAGCGGGCGGCCAGCACCCCCGACTGATAGGAATCCTGCCCTACATAAGCGATAGACTCCCCATGCTCGATACGGGTATTAATCATCACATTGGGAATCTCCCCCAGCCAGGCCTGCGACAACAGGTGCAGCGACTCCTGCTGATAAATCGGCGTAAACAGCAGCCCGTCGGGAGGATGCTGTATGACGGCTGCCGCCTGAGCAGCAAAGCTATCGGGCTGAAAGAGTCCGAAGTACCGATAATCAACCACAAAACCGAAATCCTGCGCATAGCGAGCTGCCGCTTCAACGCCCCGGTTGACTTGTTCCCAGTACAAATCTCCCTGCGGATCGGGCAGTAAAGCTGCTACCCGCCACGTCTTGTTGGTTGCCAGCGCACTCGCCAGCAGATTGCGGCTGTAGCCCACTTCCTGCAGCACCTGCTCTACCCGCTCGCGGGATGCACTCGACACATGCCCGCGGTTGTGCAGCACCCGATCGACTGTGCCGATAGAAACACCCGCCTTGGCAGCAATATCTACGATGCGAACCCGCTTGCTCATGGTCTTTACTTACATACATACAGATGAGGCCTGTGCAGCCCCACACAACCGCCTGCAAATAAAAGAATTTTTCCCGTGTACCCACACGGAAAAATATAATTTTTTTATCTGCCCGAATAAATACCATAAAAATTACCGTGTACGTACACGGTAATTAAAAAACACATACTTTTGTACTGACAATTAACCATCACCAACCATTGAAAACATGGCCACACAAAGCACCGCTGCCGAGGGAAAGAACCTTGAGTACAAACTCCGATCGCTTGAAAAGCTTCCTGTAAAGATATGGGACGATGCGCGGGAAGCCTCTTTGCATGTAGCGCACTCTATTGCGCTGGCCATTCGGCAAAAGCAGCAGGATGGGGAAAAGTTAGTTCTGGGTCTTGCGACAGGCTCTTCGCCCATCCGCGTATACGAGGAGCTTGTGCGTATGCACCGGGAGGAAGGGCTGAGCTTCCGCAACGTAATTACTTTCAACCTGGACGAATACTATCCGATGCTTCCGGAAGCGCGGCAGAGCTATGTCCGCTTTATGAAAGAGTATCTGTTCGACCACATTGACATACCTGCCTCGCAGATACACATACCCGACGGCTCGCTGCCCTTAGAGGATGTGGAGGCCTACTGCGAGCGGTATGAAAAGCTGATAGACCTCAACGGAGGCATTGACATACAACTCTTGGGCATTGGCCGTACAGGCCACATTGGTTTCAACGAACCGGGCTCGTGGGCCGACTCGCGCACGCGCATGGTGCGCCTGGACGGGCTCACCCGCCGCGATGCCATCAAGGACTTCGACAGTGAAGAGGATGTCCCTTACCGGGCCATCACCATGGGCATTGGCTCCATCATGAAAGCCCGCAAGATATACCTGCTGGTTTGGGGGCAGCACAAGGCTACGGTCTTAAAAGCAGCCGTGGAAGGAGAGATCACGCCCTCGGTGCCGGCGACTTTTCTGCAGCAGCATCCCAACGTACGCGTGATTGTGGATGCAGCAGCCTCGGAGGAACTCACCAAAATCAAAACACCCTGGCTGGTGGGCATGTGCAAGTGGGATGAAGATCTCATCTGCAAGGCGGTGGTGTGGCTGTCACAGCTCACGGGCAAGCCCATACTCAAGCTCACCAACGAGGACTATTCCGAGCATCACCTAAGCGATCTGATCCTGGAGCACGCTTCTGCTTACGATATCAACATAAAAATTTTTAACCGATTACAACACACCATCACTGGCTGGCCGGGAGGCAAGCCCAATGCCGATGACAGTACGCGTCCTGAGCGCGCGAAGCCGGCGCGCAAGCGGGTCATCATTTTCAGTCCCCACCCCGACGACGACGTCATCAGTATGGGCGGCACCTTCCTGCGGCTGGTGGAACAAGGGCACGAAGTGCACGTTGCCTACCAGACCTCCGGCAACATTGCCGTGCACGACCACGACGCCCTCCGCTACCTGGAGTTCGTGCAGGAGTTTGGTCGCGGGCAACACATGCTAAAGGATGACTCCCCGCAAGCGATTGAGCGAGCCATTGCGTCCATACGCTCCAAAGGCGTCACCGATTCCGATACACCAGAAGTCAGACTTGTCAAAGGGCTCATCCGCCGCGGCGAAGCACGCGGCGGTGCCCGATTCTGCGGCTTGTCTGACGAACAGATACATTTTCTCGACATGCCCTTCTACGAGACGGGCTCGGTGCGCAAAAAGTCACTGGGACAAGAGGATGTACGGCTGATTGTCGAGCTCATGACCGCCATCAAGCCCCATCAGGTATTTGCTGCCGGCGACCTCGCAGATCCACACGGCACGCATCGCGTATGTCTGGATGCCATCATGCTGGCTTTTGCCCAGCTAAAGGAGGAAAAGTGGATGAAAGACTGCTGGCTCTGGCTGTACCGGGGAGCATGGCAGGAGTGGCCGGTACATGAGATTGAGATGGCCGTTCCCCTTTCTCCCCAGCAAGCCCTCAAAAAGCGGCGGGCAATCTTTTTGCACCAGTCACAAAAAGACCGCCCACCCTTCCCCGGCAGCGACGAGCGGGAATTCTGGGTGCGTGCCGAAGACCGCAACCGTGAAACGGCCGAAATGTACCGTGCGCTGGGACTGGCCGAGTACGAAGCTATGGAAGCTTTCCGCCGCTGGCGCTTCGACCGGTAAAATATTTAGGAGGGCTGGTGTACCAGCCCTCCTAAATATTTTATTTTTTCTTTTTTTAAAAAGAAAAAACATAGTTTTGCTTTTCGGAAACAATCCGCTTCTTGTCTCCGAAAGGTCATCGCAACAGCCAATGAGTATGAAAATTTACGCACTCGCGGCGGGTATCTTGCTGTCCCTGCTGCTCCCCTCCTGCCAGTCAGGCAATGATTCTATGCCTACGGAAAAAGCAACCATTGCTATCATCCCGCAGCCCCGGGCGGTGGAACCCGGTCAGGGCTACTGGCGGCTCGATGAAAAATCGACACTCTATACAGCGGATGCAGACAGCGCCTGGCAGCAGCTGGGCACTTTTGCGGGTGATCTGCTGCGCAGACATACCGGACTGGCGCTCCCGACAGCCGAAGCATCGGCCGCCTCTGTGCGCATTGAGCGCGATGCCGGCATCACAGCCCCCGAAGGCTATACCCTGCTGGTCAACGAGGGGGGTAT
>JAUMBM010000041.1:0-3270 GCA_032115735.1 Saprospiraceae bacterium | reverse complement strand
GCACAGAATCAGCTGTTGTACAGCGGTTTTGTAGGTGCCCGCCGCTACTTCAGCCCCAAAATGGCTGGTTTCGCGGAGTTCGGTTATGGTGTCTCTATTCTCAATGTTGGTCTGACCGTTAAGCTCTAAATCCGTGACAGCAGGCTGTTCTGTAATGTATTTTGCCGCGCTGTGCGGAAAAGACACCTAAAAACACGCCTTGGCGGCGGCACCGCCAAGGCGTGTTTCGAGGCAGCCTCGCAACACAAATTCCATGACCATTTCAAACAGCGCCAGCCATTCCCTTAGGGGTGGGCTGGCGCTGTTTTCATTGTGCAGGCGGGCAGCGGCTTTTCCAAAAGGCGAGTGCGTTATTCGCCGCTTTCTGCGTACTTTGCAGCCGCATTGTATCGTTCAATCATTTTACTATGGACTTAACTTCCATTCCAAGGATTAAGCATCTCGACAGCGGTAATTTTTTCCTCATCGCAGGTCCCTGCGCTATCGAAGGAGAAGAAATGGCTTTTGAGATAGCCGCTAAGGTGAGCGACATCTGCGAGCGGCTGCAGATTCCCTATATTTTCAAAGGATCTTACCGCAAGGCCAATCGGTCGAAGGGGGATTCCTTTACGGGTATAGGGGATGAACGCGCACTGGGTATTTTGCGTAAGGTGGGGGAACATTTTGATATTCCCACAACTACAGATATTCATACCGAAGCCGAAGCTGCGCTGGCAGCGGAATATGTGGATGTGCTGCAGATTCCGGCTTTTCTCTGCAGGCAGACGAGCCTGCTACAGGCGGCAGCCGCCACGGGTAAGGTAGTGAATATCAAAAAGGGACAGTTTGTAAGCCCCGAGTCGATGCAATTTGCTATGGAAAAAGTGTTGCAGAGTGGCAATGCCTCTGTATTGCTGACAGAGCGGGGAACAACCTTTGGTTACCAGGATCTGATTGTTGATTTTCGGGGGATTCCGGTTATGCAGGGCTTCGGCGCTACGGTTGTACTGGATTGTACGCACTCGCTACAGCAGCCCAATCAGGCCAGCGGCGTTACAGGTGGCCGGCCGGCTCTTATCAGTGCTATTGCCCGGGCAGGGGTGGCGGTAGGTGTCGATGGTCTGTTTATCGAAACGCATCCACATCCTGCAGAGGCAAAAAGTGATGGCGCCAATATGCTGCCGCTGGAACAGCTTGAATCCCTGCTCACTAGCCTCGTCCGCATCCGGAAGGCCATCTGAGAGAGTTAACTGCAGATTGCCAATAGCTAAGCTTATGAGAGTATTTGTCGTCGTTTTGCTGTTTATGGCTGTCGGTCCGGGTCTGTTGTGGTCCCAAAAACGGTATATGAACCACGAGGTTTTTCCGCTCGATTCGGTTGCACTGATTCAGCTTGACCTCTTCGGCAACTACGAGGTAGTGCGCTGGGAGGGCAACTCACTGATGATAAAGACAGAAGTACTCCTATACAACGGATCAGAGGCCATACTGCAGGATTATCTCAAAAACAACCGCTACGCTTACCGTGCCGTTCGCACGGACAGCCAACTCCTATTGTCTTCTGTTGACAAACAAAGAATAAATGTCCGTACATCCCGGGGAGAATGCTATGAATCGGTTGATACGGTAGTCTACATACCTGCCGATTTCGAGCCCACCGCTGAACGGCAGTGGGCTCGAAAACCATCATCGGACTAGGAGCGGGTATGGTTTGTATATACGGCGTCCAGGGCTCAAAAGGCGACTTCCGGACTTATACCTGAGTTTTGTTCTCTGCATGCCAGGCATGCCAGGCGGCACCGATAATGCCGCCGTTATTCTGCAAAAGGGCGGCCTTCACTCTGGTTTGCAGGGTGATGCATTCTGCAAACTTGTCAAAATGCTTACTGGCGCCACCGCCTAATATAATGAGGTCAGGGGATAACAATTTTTCAAGGTACAGCAAGTACTCGTTGAGGCGTTTGCCCCAGCTTGTCCAGTCGAGATTTTCGCGCTTGCGCACACTGTCGGCACAGTAGCGTTCAGCGATCTCCTTGTGGTCCTGCATGTAGATATGGCCAAATTCGGTATTGGGAATGATGATACCCTCCCGAAAGAGCACGGAGCCGATGCCGGTACCCAGTGTAATTAGCAAGACTGTACCCATTTCCCCCCGGGCCAGGCCAAATTTGGCAGCTGCCAGACCCGCAGCGTCTGCATCGTTGATAAGATGTACCCGGCAGCCTGTTATTTCGCTGAAGAGTTTGTCCGCCTGACAGTTCATCCAACTCTTATCAATGTTAGTAGCGGTAAGCACTTTGCCGTTTCGCACCAGCGACGGGAATCCGCAGCCAATAAAACCATGCCATTTGAGCCGGCTGGCAAGGGTGGCAAAAACCTCCCCTACGGCCTGTGGGGTCGAAGGTTTGGGCGTTTCCAGCCGTATGCGTTCAGATACGAGTTCTCCGTTACTGATATCTACCAGTGCTCCCTTGATGCCGGAGGCACCCACATCAATACCCAGTACAATTTGATTATTCATACATAGCAAAGTTCGGCGTCATCAGCGCATGAGTCTGACAATCATCCACATTTTTTCTAAAGGTAGATTTTCGGCATTGGTTCGGGTAGCGGCGATCCTGTCTATCACGTCAAGTCCCTCAACAACTCGTCCAAAAACGGAGTAGTCCTGATCGAGGAAAGGAGTACCTCCCTGGCTCAGGTAGGCCTCCCGCACACTGCGAGGATAGCGAAAGTTCTTTTGGGCTTCTATGCGATTGAGCTCCTCATCGGTTACGGGTTTACCCTGTACGATGTAAAATTGTGAACCGGAAGATCTCTTCTGGGGGTTATTCGTACGTGCTGCAGCCAGCGCTCCTTTTACGTGAGCCAGCGAGTCGGCAAATTCGGCCTTGATGGTATAGCCCGGCCCCCCTGTGCCCAAGGGCTTACCCGGCTCGGGATTGCGGCTATTGGGGTCTCCTCCCTGGATCATGAAGCCCTGGATGACACGATGAAAGAGCAGGCTGTCGAAAAAATGCTGCTCGGCGAGCTTGACAAAATTGTCCTGATGGGCAGGTGTGGCGTCAAAAAGGTGCAGTATCATATACCCCATGGGGGTCTGCATGTGCACCAGGCACTTGGTAGGCGGCTTGATGTAAATTTTTTTCTCGTAGCTACGCGATTTATTATTGGCAGCAAAGGCAGTTAGTTTGACGGTGTATTGGCCGGAAAAAAAATACCGGTGCGTTGGACTGGCGAGTGTGTCTTTGGTGCCATCACCGAAATCCCATTCATAACGGACAGCCTTGG
>JAUMBM010000040.1:1413-5477 GCA_032115735.1 Saprospiraceae bacterium | reverse complement strand
TTGGCGTCCACCACAATGGCTGAAGCCTCCTGCAGCTCCGGCAGCCTCGCAGCCAGCTCCGCGGCTCCGAGCTGCTCCATAGCTGTGAGATCCGCTACCCCCTGCTGCAGATCGTGGTCATGGTTAAAAATGCTCAGGCTCCAGCAGCCCTCGCCTTCCAGCTGCAGGCTATGGCCCAGGCCGATGCCCGCCCGGCGGGCGTGCGCCATCAGGCCGTTGCTGAAGGGATCACTTCCAAAAACGCTTATCAGCTCTGTAGCAATGCCCAGATGAACAAGATTTTCGGCCACGTTCCGACCTACCCCTCCGGGTGCGCGCATCACCTTGCCCGGCATCGACTCTCCCACCTGCAAAGGCTCGTAGGGGAAGGCCAAAAGATCCGAAATCGCGGCACCAATGACAAAGACTGACTGACTCATCTGTCTGTTTTTGTACGTATGAAAAGCTGTTGTGCCTGCCGTCGGCAGCCGCAACAGCCGAAGCTTTTACCCTTGCTGCCTGCCCGCCGGCAGGCCCGCAGCCTGCGGCCTCAGCATCTCGAGGTGAGGGATCCCATCCTCCAGATAAGGCTTTTGCAGATCCTCGAATCCCAGTGACTGGTAGAAATCCAGCAAGTAGGCCTGCGCACCTATTTTTATGTCCTGAGCTCCCCACAACGCAAAGAGCTGCTCAATAGAATAGGCCATCAGCGCGTACCCCAGCCCCTGACCCCTCACGGCAGGCGATGCGACCACCCGGCCGATGGACGCATAGGCCGGGTAGGAAACGCCTTGGGGCAGAAGCCGCGTATGCGCGACCGGCAGGCCGGCAGTATCTGTGCACCACACCATGTGCGCCAACAAATCCTTGCCGTCGCAATCGAGATAACAACAGCGCTGCTCGACAATGAATACCTCCTGACGCAACTGCAACAGCTGGTACAAGGTCGTGCCCGACACCTGGTCGAAAGGCGCACAATGGAATGTAAACATAGATTTTTTTTCGCAGTTTGAAAAATACCCCGTATTTCCATAAATGCGACAGCCGGCGCCAGCGTTGGCTGGCGCCGGCTGTCGCCCGTCGGCACGATTATTCCAAAATGTTACCTCCACGATCCATCAGCACCACAGTGCTGAAATCCAAATCGCGCAGGCGCGGATATTGTGTCTTAGCATCCCCTGCCACTACATAGATCATTTGATTGGGATTGATATGCTGACGAATCAGCGCCTTAGCACCCTCCAGTGTCAACTGATTGGTGGCGTCAATCTCCCGTTGAATGTAGTCCATAGGCAGATTAAGTGTGCTGATATTTTCCAGCAGACTGATCTTCTTGCTCAAGGTTTCATACTGGCGTGCACGGCTCTTGATAGCGCTGGTGCGCGTGATTTCGAGATCCTCCGCCGTAAATGTGTCGGCATAATCGGTCAGGATTTCGCGAAAAAGCTCTATTGCTTCCCGGGTCACATTGGCGCGAACGCTGGAGCTGGCCAGAAAAAACCCTTGGTTGGGACGGCGGTTGAAACTGGAATAAGCCCCGTAGGTATAACCGCGCTCTTCTCGCAGACGCTGGAACAGGCGACCTGAAGAACCACTGCCCAGACGTTCGTTGACCAGTGCCATCACATAAAAATTGGGGTCACTGCCGGGCAAACTTACAGTACCTATGCGAACGACCGACTGCTTGGCATCGGGTATGTCGATAAAATACAGCGCCGGCCTGGCAGGAGCCTGCACAATCGGCACCAGCTGTGCCGCCGCCCTGCGGCTCTGCCAGCGAGTCTGCAGCGAGCTCAGGGCTGTCAGTGTCTCCTCCTTAGTGACATCACCCACTATGTGGAAGGAAGCCACGTTGGGGGCAAAAGCGCGGTTGTAGTAAGCTTTCAAGTCATCGATAGTCACAGCCGCAACGGTCGCCTCTGTACCGGTAGAACTATTGGCCAGCGGATGTTTGTCGCCATAAATCAGGCGGGTATAAGCCCGTGAAGCCACGTACTCAGGTCGTCCATTGAGTTGCTGAATGCGCGCTGCCGTACTTTGCTTGATGCGGTCAAACTCCGCCATATCCCAGCGGGGCTCCATGAGTACTTCTTCCAGCAAGGCTACTGTCGGTTTGAAATTGCGTGCAAGACAGCTCACATCGATGCTGATAAACTCCTGAGCTGCACCCACCGAAATGGAAGCACCCAGCTGTCCGATAGCATCTTCAAGCTCTTCGGGTGTTTTGGTAGCTGTTCCTTCCAGCATCAGGTCGGCCAGCAGATTGGCTGTTCCGAGCTTGGCGGGCTCATCCAGCAGCATACCCCCTTTGAGGCGAATGCTGAAGTTGACGATGGGCAGCTCACTGTTTTCGATACCGTAGACGGTCATGCCATTGGTCAGCGACTCCTTCCAGATGGCCGGTGCAGCAGCAACAGGCGCCGCCCCCAGTGGCGGCATGCTGCTGCGGTCGATGCGGGAGGGTGTGCGCGGATAATCTTCATTACCCTCCTCTTTGGGTGCAGACTCTGCGCCCTGTACAATAGGCTCTTCGACGACTTCAGCCTTGGCAGCCCCTGTTACGGCCAGCGCTGCCTTTCCCTTGGGGACGAAGCTGGTCATCACATACGGCTTACCTTTCACATATTTGTTGTAAACGCGTACCACATCTTCCTTAGTTACCGCCATGATGCTGGCAATTTCCTGCTTTAGTGCCTCTGGCGTACCCTTAAATTCATTGGCCTGTGCGAGCTGGAAAGACTTGGACAAGATGCTGGAAAGCCCCTCATAGAAGCCCGTCTCGAGGCTATTCTTGATGCGCTCCATATCGCGATCGTCAATACCTTTTTCCTCAAAACGCTGCATACCTTCCTGAATGGCCGTCAGCACCTCATCGAGATCCTTATCACCTTTCGCACGACATACGACAGAGAATTGGCCTGCAATTTCCATACTGTTATTGAAAGCACCTATCGAAGGGGCGAGGCTTTTTTCCTCAACCACCACCTGATACAGGGGGGCGCGCTTGCCCTCCGTAAGCAAAGAGCCCAGGTATTGCAACGCATACGTATCATCGTGGTTGGTCTCCACGGTTGGCCACACCATGCGGAGCTCCGGCAGCTGCGCGAAGTTGTCCTCGTGCATCAGCGAAACTGTGCTGCTGAGCTGACCCGGCATTGGCTTGATGGGGCTCACGGCCGGGCGGCTGGGGATTTCGCTGAAATAGTAATCAATCCATTTTTTGGTCTGCTCAAAGTCGATATCACCCGCGATAACCATGGTGGCGTTGTTGGCGCCGTACCATTTTTCATAAAATTCCTTGACATCGCTGAGCGTAGCAGCCTGCAGATCCTGCAAGCTACCGATAACCTGCCAGTTGTACGGATGATCCGCCGGATACATGGCCTTGTCGATGACGTAGCTGGTATGACCGTAGGGCTGGTTATCTACACGCTGCCGTTTTTCATTCTTGACGACCTCTTTCTCATTTTCGAGCACCGCCTCGGTTACCGTATTAATCATGTAGCCCATGCGATCGCTCTCCATCCACAGTACGCGCTGCAGAGCATCTTTGGGTACAACCTCGTAGTAGATGGTTCCGTCGTTCCAGGTACCCCCGTTGAATTCGCCGCCGGCGTCATTGATAATCTTGAAAAAATTGCCTTTGCCCACATTTTCTGAACTTTGGAACAGCATGTGCTCAAAGAAGTGTGCAAAGCCCGTACGGCCAGGTTTCTCCCGATTGCTACCCACATTGAACTGGATGGCTACCGACACGATCGGATCTGAATCATCCTTGTGCAGGATAACGTCCAGCCCGTTGGGAAGGGTGTATTTTTCGTAGTCGATGGAAAAAGCTGCTGCGCTGTCTTCGCGCTTGCCAATGGAGGCCGTGCTGCGCTGACATCCGCTCACTACGAGCAGGAAAGCAAACAGCAAAAGGCTGGAAAAACGGAGTGTATACATTATATCAGTTGATTTGAAATGAAGGCGCTAAGATAAAAAACAAGATTTTTTAATCCTGTCATCGACTAGGCAAATCAGTGAAATTCTGCTGGTCAGCAGCCAATGTACATCCTGCTGCAGGGCTTTGAGCGGATTAAGCC
>JAUMBM010000040.1:0-1403 GCA_032115735.1 Saprospiraceae bacterium | reverse complement strand
GCAGGATGAGCAACTACCCTTTTGCTGCTCCTGAGCAGCAAAGGGCAGCACTTAAATATCAGCTAGTAATTGACCCGCTTATAGTAAAAATCGGGCAGCCAGCGGGCATCTTCCGTTGTTTTGTTGAGGCTGAAACGGACAAATACATTGAACCCGTAGTTGGTCATGCGCGACTCCCGCTTGATACTGGGCGTGATGTCGAGCTCAGCATACGCATCCACGCCCACGGTAAGCATTTTGTCACGGTCAACGGTGCGACCGATGCCCCCCCGGGCAGCGAGCAAATTGCCCCGCGGAGAACCCAGCGGATCTTCGGGCGAAAAGTATGTGCTTATTAGATTGCGAGCCTCTTCATGGCCGATACTTTTGACCAGCGTATTGGCACCAAACCCCTGATCCCAGGCCAGCTTGTACCCGCCCATAAAGTAGCACGAATATTGCTTGTTAAACGAGAAGAACTCTTTACCCAGCCCAAGGGTCAGCCCGAAGGCAAAGCGCTCATAGGTGGAGCTGGAAGTCATGGCCTCTCCGATGGCGATAATCGGCCAGTCTCTGTGCGTAAGCATACCTGAGAAGCCGAAGCGCGCCTGATTGAACTCCTGCCGCAGCTTGAAGTCTTCTTCAAAAGCCTCCCAGTTGTAGCCGCCCGGGTGTGTAATACGTATGGTTTCGTATAGATTGCGGAGCGCAGTAGTTTCGAAACGGGTCTGGTGCATGAGCCGCGAGGCACCCGCATTGAAACCCACACTCAGGCGCACCGCCTGCGCATATCCTGCTGATAGAGATAAAGTCGCTAAGAAGAGAAGGGCCAGAAATGCCCTTAGGATGTAAAAAAATTTCATATTGGAAGCGTTTTGGGACTACCCGATGCAACATCGCAGAACTTATAACGAAGTTAACAAAAAAATATCATTTGAGATTAGATTTTTTCGCTCATCCTTGGCGTGCTGTATCATTTTGGTATTATTTTTACGAATCAGATGAAGCACAGGAAAACTGCTTATCTTGCTGGCTACAATTTCTTAAACAAGTCTGCCAATGAGTTACATAATTAGTGGGATACAACAAGTAGGTGTTGGTGTTCGCGATGCTGATGAAGCCTGGGCGTGGTACCGCCGGCATTTTGGTGTGGACGTGCCTGTTTTTGCAGAAAAAGCGCCTGCCCGGCTGATGATTGAATATACCGGCAACAAGGTGCGCAACCGCTACGCCATCCTGGCACTCAACCTGCAGGGGGGCGGTGGTTTTGAGATCTGGCAGTATACCTGCCGGCAGGGCGAGGCGCCGGCAAGCCCGGCGCAGCTGGGTGATCTCGGTATTTTTGCCGTCAAAATCAAGTGCCCGAGCCTGGCGGCCGCCTACCAGGAACTGGAGGCGGCAGGCGTCAAATTGCTGACCCGGCC
>JAUMBM010000039.1:2341-2702 GCA_032115735.1 Saprospiraceae bacterium | reverse complement strand
GTGGATACTTTTTGCGGGCAGGAAAGATGGTCTGCACCGTCGGCAGCCTTTTGCTGCTTTTGCCCCCGCGGGCGCCAATGCTCAGCTTTATATAGCAGATCCCCAGCAGAAAACGGTGCAGACGGTATCTCTGGCCTCGCTGCCTGTACCTTTGCAGGAACAGCTGAGTGCCACGAATCTTCAATACACGCAGCGGGGCGAATGGCTGTATCTCATCGGGGGCTATGGATTCAGTGCGAGCCAGACGGAGTTTGTTACCTACCCCTACCTCACGGCCGTGAACATGCCCGACTTGCTGGCGCTGGCTGCCGCAGGACAGCCGCTGCAGCCTGCTTTTTTGACCCTTACCGACGAGCGCCTG
>JAUMBM010000039.1:0-2331 GCA_032115735.1 Saprospiraceae bacterium | reverse complement strand
GCACGAACTGGAAGGCGATTTTCTGTTGGTGGGAGGGCAAAATTTTCACGGCCGCTACAACCCTATGGGGCCAGACCACGGTCCTGGTTTTTTTCAGGCATACACCAATGCTATCAAGCGTTTTGATATCCAGCATGCCGACGGTCAGTTGCTGCTTGGGGACTATGAGGAGGTAGTGGATACAGCGAACCTGCACCGGCGTGACTTCAACCTCGTGCCGCAGCGTTTTCCCGACGGTAGCCATGGGCTGACGGCTTTCTCGGGGGTATTCCGCTACGATGCGGACCTGCCCTGGTTGGATGTCGTCGATATCAGTGCCGATGGTTATGAAGTGCGCACAGATTTTCAGCAGTACCTCAATCAATACCACACGGCTTTATCGGCCTTGTATGATGCTGACGAAGAACGCATGTTTACGCTGTTTTTTGGGGGGATCAGCCAATTTTTTCTCGATGCTGAAGGCATATTGGTGCAGGACAACAATGTTCCTTTTGTGAAGACTGTCAGTCTGGTAGAACGTACGGCCGACAACCAGTTGCGCGAGCACAAGGTGGGCGAAATGCCCGCTCTTCTGGGGGCTGGGGCTGCCTTTGTACCTGCCGGTGATCTTTCCGTAGATGACCATGGTATCATCATGATGGATGAAAGTTTTGAGCAGCGCCGATTGCTGGGATATGTGATCGGGGGCATCAGGAGTACCGCTTCCAATGTGTTTTTTACTGATAATACAGGCACTATGAGTAGTGCATCGCCCCAGGTCTGGCGGGTATGGTACAATCCCGAGACAACATCCGCCGTGACAGCGCCAGTGGCAGAAACCTATTTCAATGCCCGGGTATTTCCGAACCCCAGTCGCGGCAAATTCAGCCTGCATTTTTCACTGCCGGTAGCCGATGATGTAGAGGTGAGCCTGATAGATGCCTCAGGACAAGTGGTAGACAGCAGTGCCTGGACTCTGGTTGCTGGCAGTTATGAGTGGTCTCCTGCCAAAAATAAACCAAGAAGTCCAGGCATCTACTATCTGCGCCTGGGGGGTAGGCAATTTGCCATCACACGTGAGATTGTCATCCAACGCTGATAGCGGGGGCTCTCGTCCTGCTCTCGGGCCGTCTGTTAGTGCAAGTGAATTTGCCCAATGAGCATGTCCGGATACATCGGTTTGGTATGGCCTTTTGTCTTTGTATACTTTCCAACAACTATGCCAAACTTCAATGAAGCGGAAAATATTTTTTTATCGTCTTTTAGCGAAATTTCGCTAAAAGACGATAAAACTACTTGCCTCGCACAGAATAAGTCTGTATTTTTATAGCGAATTTTCGCTACAACATAAAAATTACGGACAGATATGGCTACAGCAGTTGCAGAAGTTTTGCGGGGTGGAGAGTTCATTGTAAAGGAGACGCCCGCTTCTTCGGTATTCATACCCGAAGAATTCAATGACGAGCAGCAGATGATACGGGAAATGGTACGGGATTTCATGGAGCTCGAGATTTTTCCCAACATCGAAAGGATTGAAAAGCAGGAGCCCGGTGTGACAGCCGGCTTGCTGGAGAAGATGGCGGCACAGGGCTTATTGAGTACCCACATGCCGGCTGCTTACGGGGGCATGGAGCTCGATGAAAACGTCAATACCCTCATCTGCGATGTGTTGGGGCCTTCTGCTTCTTTTACGGTATCATATGCTGCGCATACGGGTATCGGTATGCTGCCCATTCTTTATTTTGGTACCGATGCGCAGAAGGAGGCTTACCTGCCCAAGCTTATGCGGGGCGAGTGGAAGGCGGCTTATTGCCTGACCGAGCCGGGCAGCGGCTCTGATGCGCTGGCTGCCAAGACGCGGGCAGATTTGAGTGCTGATGGCCGTCACTATCTGCTCAACGGGCAGAAAATGTGGATCACCAATTCTGGTTTTGCAGACTTGTTTATTGTTTTTGCACAGGTGGACGGGGATAAGTTTACGGGTTTCATCGTGCCCAGAGAGTCGGCGGGGCTGACGCTGGGTGCGGAGGAGAATAAACTGGGAATCAAGGGCTCTTCAACTCGGCAGGTGTTTTTTGAAAATGTACAGGTGCCGGTTGAGAATGTGTTAGGCGATATTGGTAAAGGTCACCTCATTGCTTTCAATGTGCTCAATATTGGCCGCTTCAAGCTTTGCGCTTTGTCGTTGGGGGGCGCCAAGCGGAGCGTCACCACAGCCGTCCGCTACGCCAATGAGCGGATACAGTTCGACAGACCCATTTCCGGCTTCGGCGCCATACAGTACAAACTGGCACAGCAGGCCATCCTGCTTTTTGCCGGAGAAAGTGCCTTGTACAGGACTTCCAATCTGCT
>JAUMBM010000038.1:0-3678 GCA_032115735.1 Saprospiraceae bacterium | reverse complement strand
ATGTCCGCTATCAACGCCCAGGGCACAGGCTCTTTCAGCGGAAACTGCACAGACCCCTTGCCCTGCTTGTAAGCAGCCAGCGCCTCTGTAAAATGACTATGGGCTGAGGGCAGGGCATACAAACCCAGATGATGCGCATACCCTGCAAAATACACCAACGGCCGCCCCGATAGCTTGTAGGCCGGCATACCATAAGCCATAGACTCGACCGCCTCCGGCGCCAGTTCCCTGATCAGTTGCCGAAGCTGCTGCAGCCGGAGCTGCAGTTCGCCCGAGAAACCGTTTATGTACACATCCACCTCAGGGTGATCAGCTGACATTCTGTACTTTTTTGATTAACCAACAGCACAAATTTGCTACTTATCTGTTAATTTTTGTTTACCCCCACGAAAATATCCCCCAAGCAACTGATTTACACCTATATTTACAGTAAAAGCACTCTATGGAAGCAACTGCTATCATTGCCCGTAACGTCCTCTCTGCGCTGGGCAGCCTGCTTTTTCTCACTGCCCTCCTCTTCACCCGCTGCGACCGCAGCCCGGCCTCCTTGCAAGCCGACTATGCCCGGCCACCTTCCGCCTTTTTGGATCTCATGGGTATGCAGGTGCACTACCGCGATCAGGGCAAGACCACCGACAGCCTACCTTTGGTTCTCCTCCACGGCACCGGCGCCAGTCTGCACACCTTCGACGCCTGGGTTGAAGACCTGCAGGGCGACCGCCGCATACTGCGCATGGACCTGCCCGCTTTCGGGCTTACCGGCCCCTTCCCTGACGGCGACTACAGCATTGACCACTACCTGCGCTTTCTCGACAGTTTTTTGCTGGCCACCGGCGTTGAGCGCTGTATACTGGGCGGCAACTCTCTGGGCGGCAACATCGCCTGGCGCTACGCCGCCCGCTATCCCGACAAAGTGGCCCGGTTGGTGCTAATCGACCCTGCCGGTTACCCGCTCCAATCGGAGAATGTCCCCCTCGCCTTCACCCTGGCCCGCACCCCCCTCATCAAAGAGCTCGTTCCCTTCCTTAGTCCCCGCTTCATCGTTGCCGCCAGCGTTGAAAACGTATACGCCGATCCTGCCAAAGTGACAGAAAAGCTGGTTGACCGCTACTACGAACTGAGCCTGCGCGAAGGCAACCGCCGTGCTTTTGTCGACCGCCTCAACGCACAGTCCGACGCCCAGCCCACTGAGCAGCTCAGGTCGATCCGGCAGCCGACCCTCATCCTGTGGGGGCAGGAAGACCGGCTCATCCCCGTCGCCTATGCCCGCCGCTTTGCCGAAGACCTGCCCAACGACCAGGTTCACATACTGCCCGGCAGCGGCCATGTGCCCATGGAAGAAAGCCCCGCAGAGAGTCTGCTGCCGCTGCGGGCTTTTTTGGAAAAATGAGCTTGTCGCTTCTGCTGAAGCCGGAGGGTGTTGTGGCGGCGAAAATTAAAGCGCCCGTGCCGGAACCTGTCGCTTCTGCCAAAGCTTGAGGAGTGAGGAAAAAATCTACCCTGCCGCTTAGGCCATAGGAGATGCTTTTTTCATAAAAAACATCTCCTATGGCCTTTTTTTATTTATTTTAGCTGCAACTACCGAAGCAAAAAATGATAGCCCTCTTAATTAGCACGAAACCGTAAACCGCACCACCATGATGCTCGAAAACACATTCATACAGCAATTCACCAAAACATTCAGTCGTAGTCCGCACCAAATCAATGGCTTGCACGAATCAGATGCAGAATTGCTACAGCATGAATCCCTGGGAGGTGAAGTACTCGCCATCACCGTAGACGGACTGGCCGACGAGATACAGGCAGGTCTATACGACGACCCCTACATCATCGGATGGACAGCCGTCAATGCCTCCCTCAGTGATCTGGCGGCCGTAGGCGCCTCCCCTTTGGGCATACTCCTGCAACTGCAGCTACCCCCCGACATGTCGGCTGCGGAGCTGCAGGCCCTGAGCGCGGGCGTGCGCGAAGCCTGCGACCACCACCGCACCTACTTATTGGGAGGCGACACCAACCGCGGCAGGCAGCTGGACGTATCCGTCACTGCGCTCGGGCGCTGCCGCCGCCCCATGCTGCGCAAAGGCTGCCAGCCCGGCGACTGGCTTTTTTGCAGCGGCCCTATGGGCTATGGCAGCGCCTATGCTTTTGCCAAAATATTTCTGCAGCAACAGCTGGCTTACCGCCCCCTGGCCCGGCTCGATGCGGGCCTGTTGATTGCCGACTACGCCAGCAGTTGCATTGACAGCAGCGACGGCCTTTTCCCGGCCCTTGCCCAGCTTTGCGAAACCAATCCGTGGGGATTTGTTATTGAAACACCCCTGCAAGACCTGCTGGAGCCCACCGCCGCCGCGCTGGCGGCCGCACATGACATTGCCGACTGGATGCTGCTGGCGGGCCCGCATGGCGAGTACGAGCTCGTTTTCACCATTCCCGATACCCGGCTTCACGATTTTCGGCAGGCCGCTGCCCTGGCCAGGCTGCCCCTGCTGCAACTGGGCCGCTGCGAGGCAGCACCGCTGCTGCATTTTACGACCGCCGGCCGACCCGTAAGCCTGCCGGCGGCCGACATTGCCAACCTCTACGAACAGCAAGGCAGTAACCCGCAGGCATACTTTCGACACTTACAACAACTCGACCAATCATGGCAGCCATAAACCCGAACCTCAGCGAGGAGAACCTGCAGCAATGGCAGCTCCGCAACCAGACGATGCCCCTGTACGAGCGGGCGCACAATTTCAGCCATTTCGTCGGCGACATGCAGTCGAAAGGGCACATCCTCTACCGGCGCAGGATTGTCTCGCCCGCCGGCCGAGAGGTGTGGGTCGATGACCCCATCAGCGGGCAGTGCAGGCCCATGCTCATGTTTGCCTCCAACAACTACCTGGGGCTGGCCAACCACCCCCATGTGCTGGCCAAAGTACAGCAGGCGCTGCGCGATTACGGTGCCGGTATCGGTGGCCCTCCCCTGCTCAACGGCTACCTCGGGCTCAGCAGCCAGCTGGAAGAGCGGCTGGCTGCCCTCAAGGGCAAAGAGTCGGCCATGCTCTTCTCCTCCGGTTATGCTGCCAATCTGGGGCTCGTGAGCTCCCTGTTGCGGCCGCGCGACCTGCTGCTGTACGACGAGCTCAGCCACGCTTCTTTTCTGGACGGCATCAAGCTCAGCAGGTTGGCTGCCAGATCCTTTGCACACAATGACCTGCAACAGCTGGAGAAACAACTGGAGAATGCCCGGCCCGACAGCGAGCTGTTTGTGGGTGTTGAGGGCATCTATTCCATGGACGGCGACATGGCGCCTTTGCGGGACATCGCGGGTCTCTGCCGCCGCTACGACGCTCACCTGATCGTCGATGACGCCCATGGTACAGGTGTCGTAGGCCCCGGCGGGGCCGGTACGGCGGCCCTGTTGGGCTGCGAGCAGGACGTAGCGGTAGCCATGGGCACCTTCAGCAAGACCCTGGCCGCTGCGGGCGGCTTTCTGGCCGCCTCCCGCGACCTGATTGAGTATATGCGCTACCATGCCCGCGCCTATGTTTTTTCAGCCTCCCTGCCACCCAGCGTGCAGGCGGCTGTGCTGGCGGGTCTGGAAGTCATCGACAAAGAGCCCTGGCTGCGCGACCAGCTGCACGAAAATGTGCGCTACGCTACCCGGTTGCTGTCGCCCTATGGCATCCTGCATGC
>JAUMBM010000037.1:11388-23258 GCA_032115735.1 Saprospiraceae bacterium | reverse complement strand
GTGGTCCGGCAACCACTACTTCTGTTTCATTCATCTGGAATCAGGTAGCAGGTGCTACGGGTTACAATGTGGAAGTACTCAGCGGTCAGAGCGGGCAGCTGGTGGATACGACTTTTACGGTCAACAACCTGAGCCCGGGTGAGGTAGTCAGTGTGCGACTCGTCACGCTCATCGGTGGTGCCTGCCCGCCCATAACACCGGAGCTGAGCTGTGCCGCACAGAATTGTCCTGTCTTCGTACCGGTGATTGAGCCCGTAGCTGATATATGCCTATATACCACCACCGGCCCTGATACACTCACGGCTGCGGTTGGCGGAAGTACCGGTCCCGGCCAGTTCCACTGGAGTGGTCCGGGTATCACCGACAGCCTGCTCGGCATATTTAGTCCGGCCACTGCCGGCGCCGGCAGTCACATCATTCGCCTCCGCTATAGCGAGGGTCCTTGTTTTGCTGATACTTCATTGATCATCAATGTTTTTTCAATACCGACAGCGAGCTTTAGCCTGAGTGCCGACAGTGTTTGTGTACAGTCGGCTACGACTCTCACTTACACCGGCACGGCCAGTGCAACGGCTACCTACAACTGGGTGTTTGCCGGTGCAGCCGCGACACCCGGTAGTGGGCAAGGACCGCATCAACTTAGCTGGCCTACCGAAGGCAACCGGATTATCAGTCTCACAGTTACCGAAAACAACTGTACATCGACTACTTTTGTTGATACGGTTTACGTGGGTCAGCCCTTACAGCCTCCCGTCATCAACTGCAATACTACCGTCAATTCGATCACCTTCAGCTGGAACCCGGTACCGGGGGCATTGGCTTATCAGGTGAATGTACTCTCTGGCAGCCCCGGCATCCTGCAGGATACCAGCTACATCGTTACGGGCCTCAACGCCAATGACCAGGTGAGCATAGAAGTCATAGCGCTGGGCAACGGCCCTTGTGGCAACAGCAGTGCCACCGCCTCCTGTGTGGCTGTTGATTGTCCGGATGTACAGATAAGCTTTCCGTCTATCGACCCGGTATGTCTCAGTCCCGGTGTCGGCAATATCGACCTCACCGCTACCATAACAGGAGGCAATGGAGGTGGAATACTTACCTGGAGTGGCCCCGGAGTAACCGGTGGCGCAACACCATCTTTCTCTCCAGTGACCGCCGGTGTGGGGACACACATTATAAGCCTTAATTATCGGGAGGGCAACTGCAGCTATAACAACAGCTTTAGCGTTGTTGTCAACCCACAGCCTACTGCCACCTTCACGATAACCGGGCCCGTGTGCACCAATTCACCTGCTACGGTGACCTATACGGGTACTGCCGGCAGCGGTGCCACCTACAACTGGAGTTTTGGCAGTGGCAGTGCCAGTCCCGGCAACGGCGCAGGCCCTCAGCAGGTAAGCTGGGCTACAGCAGGCAACCAGAGCGTACAACTTACGGTTGTTGAGAACAACTGTTCTTCGTTGCCTTTCACAGCCACAACTACCGTTGAAGCCCCCCTGAGCACGCCTGTCATTAGCTGCAGCAGTACACTCTCGGGCGTCACCTTCAGCTGGCCGGCGATTGCAGGGGCGAGTTCATACAACGTGCAGGTGCTGCAAGGCCCTGCGGGTATTCTATCGGGTACCACCTATACTGTTGGCGGATTGCTGCCCGGACAGCAGGTGCGAATCCGGCTTACGGTGCTCACCAACAATGTATGTGGTTCCGTATCAGTCGAATTCGAGTGTGCTGCACTTACTTGTCCCAATTTTACCTTCGGCAATACGACCTATGGTCCCTACTGCCTGGATGCCGGCCTCCAGACATTGATCGCCAGTGTCAATGGCGGGCAGGGCAACGGACAGTTTAGCTGGTCAGGTACGGGTATAGTTGCAGCCAGCGGTACTTTCAACCCCGCTGTCGCCGGCGTCGGGCAACACCCGCTGCAGCTTACCTATACAGAAGGCAACTGTTCGGCAAATACCACCTACCTGGTGACGGTACTCCCCAAACCGGCTGCAAACTTTAGTGTTGAGAGCCCGATCTGTGTCAATGCGAATGCAACCGTCACTTACCTCGGTGGTGCTTCACCAACAGCAACCTACAACTGGAATTTTGGAGGCGGCACGGCCACACCTGGCACGGGAACGGGACCACATGAGGTACAATTTGCGACAGTCGGCAACACAACCATGAGCCTTGTCGTTGTGGAACAAGGCTGTGCATCCAATCCTTTCAGTCAGATCGTACAGGTCAACGGGCTACTGACAGCCCCTGTCATCAGCTGCCAGTCAGTAACCACCAACAGCCTTGTTTTTGCCTGGCCGGCCGTGCCGGGTGCAAGCAGCTACAACGTCAGCGTCCTGAGCGGCCCTACCGGTACGCTTAGCGGCACGACCTATACGGTGACAGGCCTCAACCCCGATCAGGTGGTGACCATACAACTCACGGTTAACGGCAATACGGCCTGTGGTCCGGTTACAGCTATTGGCACCTGTGCCGCCAGTACATGCCCGCCACTCAACCTGAGCGTCAATGCTCCCGCCCGTCTGTGTGCCGGACAGGCTGCCACAGTGAGCTTTGGTTTTAATCCGGTCATCCCGGGACCATTGAACATTACCTATACCGTCAACAACGGTCCTGTACAGTCTCTACAGGTCAGCAACGGACAGCAGTTAACGCTCAATAACCTGCAGCAGAGCACCCAGCTTAGTATTCTCACGATCAGCAGTCCGGCACTGCCCAACTGCAACTGGCCGGCACTGAGTCCGATCATCATTGTAGTAGATACGCCGCCATCAGCAGGCAACCCGCTGCCTGCAGCCCGCATTTGCCAGGGAAGTCAAGAGACCATTAGTTTGTTTGGGCTTCTTACGGGTGAGCAAACAGGCGGTTTTTGGGAAGCAACAGGCGGCTCACCCTCCGCCGGCGGAGCTTTCAATGCTGCTACGGCCAGCCTTTCGACGGCCAGCCTGCAGGCCGGCACCTACAGCTTCCGCTACACGGTGCCCGGTGGAAGCTGCCCTGCGGCTTCAGCCGTTGTCAGTGTTGATATCATTCCCGCCCCTGTAGCGGATGCGGGTGCTGACCAGTTCCTCAATTGCAACCTGACAGCTGTCAACATCGGCGGAGGAGCTACTTCCACTGGCATCGGTATTACTTATCAGTGGACTGTCAGCCCGGATAGTATCGTCATTGCCAATCCTAACGTTCCGACACTACAGGTAAGCCGCCCCGGTGTGTATACTTTAGTAGTTACCAATGCTGATGGTTGTGCGGCACAGGATGCCACCATTGTATCGGCCGACTACGCAGCCCCTGTTGCCAATGTGCGGCTCGTCAATGTAAGCTGCTTTGGCGCTGACGACGGCGTCATCATCATAGAGTCTGTCACTGGAGGTCAGCCCCCTTACCGCTATGCACTGGATGAAGACAGTACGAGCGTCGTACCGATCTTCAGCGGACTTAGCCCGGGCAGCTACCAGCTCAGCGTGATTGACCAGAACGGTTGTTCCAGCCAGACTACAGTCAGCATAGCCGAACCAGGTCCGATCAATGCGATACTGACAACCGATCTGCAGGCAGATGAGCTTGAGCCCGGCCAAGCCGTCACGCTGCAGCTCAACGTCAACCCCAATACAGTTATCGATACCATCCTGTGGCGGCCCGAAGGCATCGCTTCAGGCAATGTACAATCCGTAACCCTTTTTCCTCAGACGAGTGGCAGCTATTCGGCAACCGTCGTTGATGTGAAAGGCTGCAGGGACCAGGATGATATCAACATCATTGTACGCAAATCCTATCCTGTATACATACCCAACGCTTTCTCACCCAACAGCGATGGTGTAAATGACGTCTTGTTCATTCAGGCCGCCGACGGCCGGGTCAAGTCTGTCCGCAGGTTTATGATTGTCAGCCGCTGGGGTGAGACGGTCTTCTCAGTGGAAGAAGCACGGGTCAACGATCCGTCGCAGGGCTGGGATGGAAAGTTCAGAGGAGAATTACTCGATCCGGCTGTATTTACCTACTATGCCGAACTTGAATTCAACGATGGTGAGATCGTCCGATTAACGGGTGATGTCACCTTACTTAAATAATTTGACGCTGTATGCCAAGCCTTTTGCAAAAATCCGTTGACTTTCCCCTGTTGCTAAGCCTGCTGCTGTTGCCTGCCCTTTTGGCCGGCAACAGCGGTAGCGCTGGCTACCGGGAGATTGTACCCGAGACCCGATATATCACCGCCGGCAGCGATCCCCAGCAGCTCGAGCAGCAGCTGCGCGCACTCATGCCCGAAAGCGATTTGTATACATCAGATCTACGGGAATACGCCTTGCAGCGGCTGCAAACCTATTTTCAGGGGCTAGAGCAGAATCGCATCAGCCGCAAGCCCCTTGACAAAGCACTCGAGCTAATCCGGCAAGAAGCTGAGCGGCAGTTTTTCCGACAGTCTGCTCCCTTTGCCTCTTTTGCCGATCTTTTCGACAATGGCACCTACAGCACCCCCACGGCGGTAGCGCTCTACGCACTTACATTTGAGTATTTTGACATCCCCTACGCTGCTTCCTTCAGCCATGAGGGGCTCAGCATCATCGTGCAGCCAAGCAGCCAGCCCATCCCTTTTTTGGCAGTTGCCGACAATAACCAGCCGGCTCACTTGCAATATAACCTGGTCACCAGCTATCTCGATCTCCTCAAGGCCACGCACCTGCTGCCCCGGGACGAATGGAACAGGCCGGCAGAGCAGTTATTCCAACGATACTTTCTCGCAACCAATGAACGCATGAGCATTCGACAACTGGCGGCGCTCATACACTACCAGATGGCCGTCCATCAGTACAGTACAGGCAACTACCTCGCCTGCATGGAGTGGCTCGACAAAGCCCGGCAGGGAAGCACTCAGCTTGCTTTTCAGGCGCTTGAGCGGGCAGCGCTGGTACAGCTCGCTCACCAGAGCAACGATCCGTTCAGCTATCTTCTGCGACTCTGGAGCGATTTTCAACCCGACTGGCTGGCGACGGAAATACTGCGCCAGTTTGAACAACGCCTGCTGCAGGCCTGCAGCCAAAATCCCGCAGCTCCTGAGGCACAACCGGTCATCGACGAATTTTACCGGCTATTCAGACAGTCAGAAAGACACAGGCAAGAGATTGACAAAATCAGCTGCAGCATCATCACCCGCCACCACGCCCGCCAGCAGCAGCAGGCCATCGACAACATCGATCTCGAGAAACTTTACAGCTACTGCCCTCATGACCAAAGTCTGCAGCAGGCACTCATCGATGCTGCCATGCGCAGTATCCGCAGCCGTATGGCACAGCGCGACACTCAGCTTTCCTTTGATGCCTATCGCGAGCGCTATCCGTTTATTATTCAAAATGCTGATTTCAAAGATTTTGATTTACAGCAAAAAGCTCAAAGGATACACTACTGCTTCAGCAACAACCAAATAGAAGAAGGGCACCGGCTACTTACAGCGTTCGAGCGCACCGTAGTGCTCTATAAAACAGCACCGCGGCTCAGCAGCTGGGTGACGACAGCCTACGCGACTGCCTCTCAGCATTATTTTCTACTCAGGGAATATAGTATGGCGCGCAGTCTGCTCGAAACTGCCAATCGGCTAGCCCCCGGAGACGCTTACCTGGAAGACAGATTGGCGCTCCTGAGACGGTATTGAGGCAGCTCAGCCAACGCTCAGAACGATTTTCCCCTGGTTGTGATTGCCCTCCATATAGCGATGAGCGGCCGCAACCTCCTCCCAGTCGTAGATGCTGTCTACGACAGCCTCCAGTTCGCCCCGGGCAAAAGCGTCCCAGTGCTTTTGGCGAAAATCTTCCGTAAGCGCCTGCTTATAGGCCTGGCTGCGATTGCGCAGGGTTGATCCCACTATCTGCAGTCGCTTGCGAAGAACAGGCCCCAGATCGGCCTCTGCTATGCGGGACCCCCCCAGAAAACCCAGCATCACCAGCCTGCCGTCCTCTGTCAGCAAGGACAGATTCTGGTTAAAATAAGGGCCACCTATAAAATCTATGATAATGTCGTAGCCTGTCTCCGCTGCAGCCTGCACTGCCGCGGCCTCCCAGTCATTCGCCGCATAGTCAATGGCTACCGCTGCTCCTGCCGCCCGGCAGGCAGCATGCTTGGCTGCTGAGGCAGTCGCCACCACCAGCGAAGCACCGGCCCTGCGGGCAAGCTGCAAAGCCGCCTGCCCCACACCACTCGCACCGGCGTGAATCAATATTTTCTCCCCGGACCTAACCCCTGCCAGCCAGTGCAGCGCCTGGTGAGCCGTGAGAAAAGCCTCAGGGATCGCAGCCGCCCGCGTAAAAGACAGACTGTTGGGCAGCCGCAGCGCCATGGCTGCAGGGATGCTGCAATACTGTGCATACCCGCCACCTGACAGCAGCGCGCACACCCGGTCGCCAGGCCTGAAATCCTGCACTCCCTCCCCTACTTCGTAGACGGTGCCGGCCATCTCCAGCCCCAACAGACTGCTATCCGTCGCCGGTACCCGATATTTTCCCTGGCGCTGCAGGATATCAGCACGGTTCAGAGCCGTGGCATGGATGCACACCAGCAGCTCCCCAGGACCCGCCTTCGGCATAGGAACATCCGCAAGATGCAGCTGCTCCGCACCTCCGGGTTTATCAAAAATGATTGCTTTCATAGTCTGCATGAGCCTTCCTTTTGGGTTAAAAAAAGCTGCCGCAGCGGCTCAGGCCGCCACAACACGCTGGCACTGCTTGCAATTTACAACAGACCGCCAACAAAGGAAAATTATTTTGGCAGCACCCCCATACAAAATCACTTCCTTTTGTCTATAAATTCTGTATTTTTTTTACAACTTGCAACATTGTTTGGCGATATCAACGATTTATATTGCCCGGGATAGCTATAATGACCAACAACCACAAAAAACAATTCTTCATGAAGTACTTTCGCCTGCTCACACTGCTGCTGGTATTTGCTTTTAGCCTGCCGGCTGCCGCCCAAAAAAATGGCAGTGGCAAAGTTGTCATAGCCAACACTTTTCAACCAACACAATACCAGCACCTGCAGTGGCGCAACATAGGCCCCTACCGCGGCGGGCGAAGCGTGGCCGTTGCGGGTCTTCCCGACAACCCCCAGATCTATTTTATGGGCACTACAGGTGGAGGACTCTGGAAGACGACCGATGCGGGTGGCAGCTGGCTCAATATTAGCGATGGCTACTTTCGGACAGCTACCATCGGTGCCATAGCGATCGCTCCCTCAGACCCCAACATCATCTACGTAGGTACGGGAGAGCATGCCGTCAGGGGCGTCATGACTTCCGCCGGCGACGGCATGTATAAGTCCACCGACGGAGGGAAAACGTGGCAACCGACAGGACTCGACAGCTCGATGCATATTGCCTCCATTGCCGTTCATCCGCAAAACTCTTCTCTGGTTTATGTGGCGGTCCAGGGCGCCGTACATGGTCCCAGCCAGCAGCGAGGTATCTATCGCTCAGAAGACGGCGGGCAACACTGGCAGCGATTGTTGTTTATCAATCCTACTACGGGTGCCAGCGACCTCAGCATGGATGAGCATAATCCGCGCATCCTTTACGCTGCTATGTGGGATCACCTGCGCACACCCTGGCAAGTGGTCAGCGGAGGAGAAGGATCCGGCCTGTATAAGTCTATCGACGGAGGCAATTCATGGAAAAAACTCAGCAAGGGGCTGCCGGAAAAAATGGGCAAAACGGCCATTGATGTCTCACCTGCCAACCCTGCCGTTGTGTATGCCAATATTGAAGCTACCGAGGGCGGCGTCTTCCGCTCCGCCGACGGAGGTGATTCCTGGGAGCAAGTGAGCCGCGACAGAGTAACCATCGCAAGAGCCTGGTACTACACCGAAATTGTTGCCGATCCGGCCAATGAAAACAGTGTGTACGTACTTAATTCCCCCTTCCTGCATTCTACCGACGGCGGCCGAAACTTCCGGTCCATCCCCATTGCTCACGTTGACCAGCATGCGCTGTGGATCAATCCGCACAATCCCGACAACATGATACTGGGCAATGACGGCGGTGGTTGCATCACCTTCAACCGGGGTGTCAGCTGGTCATCACAGGCCAACCAGCCAACCGCACAGTTCTACCGCGTCATTGCCGACAACCAATTTCCGTACCATGTATACGGCGGCCAGCAGGACAACTCTGCCATTGGCATCGCCAGCAGATCGGCCGGCCGGGGCATCAGCAACCGCGACTGGTTTGATGTGGCAGGAGGCGAAAGCGCATTTATCGCTTTTGATCCGGATCGGCCCAGGCACATCTTCGGAACCAGCTATCAGGGCAATATTGACGTGATGGATACAGAAACCGGTATGGTCAAAGATATCATGCACTACCCTACTGTTGGCCTGGCCGAGCTCCCCAAAGAGATGAAATATCGCTTCAACTGGAACGCGCCCCTCATTGCCAGTCCCAACAATCCGCAAATCCTGTATCATGGCGCACAGGTCGTACTGCGCTCATCCAATGGCGGGATCTCCTGGGAAGTAATCTCTCCCGATCTCACCCGCAATGACAGCAGCCGGCAGGTGCCCGGAGGAGCTCCGTACACCAATGAAGGCGCCGGGGGAGAAAATTACAACACCCTAAGTTATCTTGCCATTTCTGCTGTAAATGGCAATGTGCTGTGGGCCGGCAGCGATGACGGCTTACTCCACATAAGCCGCGACGCCGGAAGATCCTGGCGCAATATTACCCCGCCCGACCTGCCTGAAAGCATTATCAACTGCATAGAGGCTTCGCCCCATTACGAGGGCACTGCCTATGTAGCAGCCATGCGGTATAAATTCAACGATTTTTCTCCCATTGCCCTGGTTACCCATGATTACGGCCAGACTTGGACGCGTATCACCCGCGGGATTGCTGCCCATGCTTTTGTCAGGGTCATTCGCGAAGATCCCGCCCGCCCCGGATTGCTGTATGCGGGCACCGAAAGGGGATTGTACCTGTCTGACGATGCAGGACTCAACTGGCAGGCTTTCCAGCTCAACCTGCCACTTTGCCCAATCACAGATCTGACCATCCGCAACAATGACCTGATCGCAGCCACCTCGGGCAGAGCTTTCTGGATTCTTGACGATATCAGCAGCCTGCAACAAATCCTGACAACTGCTTCTGCAGCTTTGGTTCCTCCCCGGGCAACCGTACTTTTCCCTTATGGCAGCCCCGCCGACGCTCCCGAAATGGGCAAAAATCCACCCCCGGGCGTCATCATCGACTATTACCTACCCGCAGGCTATGATACAGTGGCCGTAGAAATAAGCCTTTTGGATGCCCAAAACAAGCTCATCCGCAGCTATGGCAATGCCCGCAGTCCATTGTCGGTATCCGATTTGCCTGCCTCGGCACCCGCTACCGCCAAACCAACGATCCTCAGCAGTCGTCAGGGTTTCAATCGCACTTACTGGGATATGCGGCGGGAGCCGCTGCCATTTTTGAGCGGCTATTTTATCCCCACCGACTATCGCGCGGCGCTGATGCCGCCAGGCAGCTACCGCTGCCGCCTTGTTGCCGGTAAGGATACCGTAGAGCAGCGCTTCCAATTGCTGCAGGATACCCGGCTCACCAACGTCACCCCTGCCGACTATCAGGCACAACAGGAATTGATTATCAGGCTCGAAGCGGATATACGCCAGATGCAAAAATCGCTGGCAACCGTGCGACAGCTGCGCACTACGCTGGAGGCACTGCTCAAACAACTTGAAGCAGCAGCGCAAAGCAGCCTGTCGGAGCAGGGGAAAAAGCTGCTCGCAGACCTCAACGCCTGGGAGGCTTCCGTAGCTCAGGTGCGGCAGAAGACCTTTCAGGATATTATCAACTATCCAAACCAGTTAAATACAGCTTATTTTGATTTGCTGGGCCGTATCAACACCCATGACCCCAGGCCCACAGCAGGCGCACAGCAGCGCTACCAGGACATCAGCCAAGCCTGGCAATCAGCACAGGCAAATCTGGAAAAATTGCTGCAGACAGAGGTGAGCGCCTTTAACAACGCCTATCTGGCAGCAGGCATGAGCCCCCTCTGGGTACCCGCCACTACCAAAGAGTAGGCATCAAAAGTGCGATAGCGCATACTAGTGCAGGTCAATTTCAAGGATGGGGATTTTTATCTCCACCCTTGTGCCCTGTGCCTCTCCGCGCAGCGGGTCGATCAAATCGATAGTATTCACCAGTACCCCTTTATCAGGTGAATGGTGAAGAATTTTGAGTCGCATTTCGGTTATCTGGGTACCTCTGGAGCGGTGCGTCTGCGCACTCTCCAGTTGCAATAGCCTTGCCCTCTCGCGGCCAATGCCATTGTCCTCCACCACACACAGGATGGTGTCTTCATCCAGTAGCGAAAAATTGACCATCACCAGTCCGTCTTTTTTGCTGCGCAGTCCGTGTTCAATAGCGTTCTCAACATAAGGCTGAACGATCATAGTCGGGACGCCAAGAATATCGTCTTCAAGTTGCTCGTCGACGGTTATCCTGTAGCGGAGGCGGTCCTCAAAGCGAAGTTTTTCGTTGATAAACAGATAATCCTCGAGAAAAGCAACCTCCTTTTCAAGTGAAATAATCTCCATGTCAGAATACTCAAGGCTCTGGCGCATCAACTTAGCAAACTTAGCCAGGTACTTTGAGGCGGTGCTGGCATCATGACTGGTGATGTATCCCTGGATGGAGTTGAGTGCATTGTACAAGAAGTGCGGATTCATCTGCGCCCTCAATGCTTTGAGCTGCAACTGGGTTGCCTGTAATTTGAGTAGTTCCGTCTCCCGGTGCTGCTTGGCAGACTCGTATTTGACCTCCAGTTCTGCCCGATGGCGTTTGTCCATGGTCTCGACATACTGCATGGTGTACTCATCGTGCTGCAGTTGGTACTCGTAAGCCTGCCGATAGTCCTCCCTTTCGGCATAAACAGCGGCAATCGTCCGGCAAACAGCTGCCAGTTGCCGCAAATCTTCGGCCTGCAGAGCCAGCGCATGCGAATTAGTCAGCTCCCTGATTGCCTCGTCGTAGTATCCAAGTTCGGCATAAAGCCGCCCCCGCCACGAAGTGATGATGCTAAAGTTGGAATAATCATCCTGCGAAACTGTCCTGTAATCCTCCTCTGCTTTGTCAAAGAATTGCAGAGCTTCCTCATAATTCCCCCGATTGAGGCAGCAGATGCCGAGATTGGCCAAGGCGCCGGCCCGAGCATCTTTGCTCAGCTCGTCACTATTGTCGAGACTCAACCGGAAGTAATGATCTGCCTGGTTATAGTCTTCCATGGCCAAAAAGGCAGAACCAAGGTTGAGATAATGCCAGGCCAGCCGGCTCCGGATTCCCCAGGCATCACAGATGTCGATGACCTTGCGATAAGCATTAATGCACTTGCTAAGATCGCCGTTTAATTCATAAATTTTTCCCAGTCCGCTGTGCACCAGGGTTAAAAAATAACTATCCTTGATACCTGCTGGCTTTTCGCTCGCCTGTATACTGTTATCCGCCTCCAGAAATAACTCCATGGCTTCGGCAAGGTTATTGTGTCGAAGCGACACAAAGCCTTGTCGGCAAGTAAGTCGGCCTGTCAGTTGTTTGTCGGGATAATTGCGCAATAAGCGGTTGGCCTTGTCGAGCCACTGCCGTGCTTCCGCAAATTTTTCGAGATTCATACATGTCCCGGCATAGTCTATACAGGCTTCCGCTAGCTCCTGCACACTCCCCCGCTCCTCCAACATGTTGATGGCATTTTTGAATACCTCCTCAGAGTGCAGGTAATCATACCGCTGGTTGTGCACCATAGCCAGATTGAGCAGACAGCTCATTTCCAGATCCGGCAAAGGGTATGTTTGTAGAATATTTTGCGCCTCTTCGATCATCATCAGCGCAC
>JAUMBM010000037.1:0-11288 GCA_032115735.1 Saprospiraceae bacterium | reverse complement strand
TCAGAGTGCAGGTAATCATACCGCTGGTTGTGCACCATAGCCAGATTGAGCAGACAGCTCATTTCCAGATCCGGCAAAGGGTATGTTTGTAGAATATTTTGCGCCTCTTCGATCATCATCAGCGCACGCTGCGGGTTGTTATAGGTATAATAGGTAGCCAGCCTGTCCAGCAGAATCAGTCGCTGCCGCGGGTTGTGCTGCTGTTCCAGCTTCGTTTCAAGCCATTTGACATTGATACCTTTACTGTTGGAGGCCAAAGAATCTACCATAGGTTTCTGCACAGCAGCCGACGGCTACATGGCCAGCTCGCCAGCAACCGCGTTGTTTACAAGTGAGGAAAATCGATGCATGAACACCGTACAAATATAAACAAACAAAGGACATCACCTGTACAGATGATAGTCCTTTGTTTGGAATAAATCGGATATACTAAAATCGGTAGCGTAATAGCTTTATTGGGGCAAAATACCACCACAGCCAGGGCTCTTGATCCAGGGGCGCTTGCTCTTACCACCTGTCAGCTTACCCTGATCTTTTTTGTCAATGGGCTGGAGATCTTTCCCCTTCTTTAAGTCCTTAATTCCCGTAGAGTTGCTCTTGGCCATAACGATAGTGCTTTCATTGTAAGGAATGACAAATACAGCGTAAAGGTAAGGCCTTTTCCTGATATTGCGCAAGAGGTGGCTGAATATTTATATTATTTTTTTTCTTTATCTATAAACCATCTTGTAACCTGCGCATTTTTTCAATAAATGCAGGACGGCGGCGGCGCGAAACTTCTATCTTCATTTCATCATCCATGATCAGGTAGCCACCATCTCCTTTGACAAATTTTCGCATATAATTCAGGTTGATTACGTGTCGTTTGTGCACCCGGTAAAAGTTAAAAGGCTCGAGCATATCTTCATAGGCTTTGATGGTTTTGGAAGCCGTGATACGCTCGCCGTTATTGAGATAGATATGGGTATAATTGTCTTCTGCCTCAAACCGGACAATGTCTTTGATGGACACAAAATAAATGCCGTCCAGGGCAGAAATGCTCATCTTGGAAAAGGCATTGGGATTGTTGACATAGTTGTTGAATATCTCCAATCGTTTGTCTGTCTCGGCTAGTTTGCGTGGGCGCACGCGGGAGACAGCCTCCATCAGCGCATCGGGATCGATGGGTTTGATGATATAGCCGATAGAGCTGTATTCACAGGCCTTGATGGCATAGTCAGCAAAAGCGGTGACAAAGATGATGTCAAAATCGATAGGCCGGATCTGGTTAAGCATCTTGAAAATAAGCCCGTCGGGCAGGTTTATGTCCAGAAAGGCCACATCCGGTCTGATGTCGGGATCTGTAAACAAATCGAGGCCATCCTCGATATCCATAGCTTCTCCTACAATCTCAACTTCTTCACAATGCTTAGCCAGTAAATTCTTCAGATTGTTACGACTATTAATCTCGTCTTCAACGATCACTGCTTTAATCACGACTCATAATTTTTGCGATGGACCAGCAGGCAGGCAAATTTTTGCCATAATTCTTCCCACTGTATGCACAAAGATAAGACGCTTGTGCAGTCAACAAAAATATTGCCCCTTCATTCTGTTATCGGTTGTTTTTGAGTCAAGAACGGTATCAAATGCCAAAGAAACGGCCCGGTACTGATTGAGTGTGAATAATATTTTTACCTACTGACACCAAGAAACCGTAAGTTTGTAGTCGGCTGGCAACAGCGCATTGGGTAAGCAGCCTCAACACTTCATTTACCATGAGTGAATCTACGGAAAAAGAGATCGGTAAGGGTATTCGCAGCGGCAACAAAGGAAGCCGACAGCGCAATGAGGATATGTCCAATTTTGTTTTTGGCAAAGTCCCCCCCCAGTCTGTAGCCCTGGAGGAGGCTGTACTGGGGGCGATTATGCTCGACCGGGAGGCGCTGCCGCAAGTATTGGACATTTTGCAGGCCGAGAGCTTTTATCTCGATGCCCACCAGCGCATATACAAAGCCATGCTGAGTCTGTTCGAGCGCTCCAAGCCGATTGACCTGCTGACAGTGGTTGAGCAGCTCCGCCAACAGGGGGATCTGGAGGCTGCCGGCGGGGCTGTCTACATGGCAGAGCTGACCAATAAGATCGCATCAGCGGCCAATATTGAGTTCCATGCGCGTATCCTCGCGCAAAAACACATCCAGCGGGAGCTTATCCGGGTATCGACCAAGACCATCAAAGAAGCCTTCGAAGATACTACCGATGTTTTTGAGCTTTTGGATGATGCTGAACAGAATCTTTTCAACATCGCCCAGAAAAACATGGGGCGGCGCGTAGACAGCATGAGCAGTCTGGCCAGTCAAGTACTCAAGCAGCTAGAAGAACTGAAGGATAACAAAGAGGGACTGACAGGTGTGCCTACCGGCTTCACCGAGTTTGATCGCCTCACCAGCGGCCTGCAGCGCTCCGATTTGTTTATCATTGCCGCCAGGCCGGGTATGGGAAAAACGGCTCTGACACTTTCTCTCGCACGCAACACTTCGATGCTTTTCAAAAAGGGCGTCGCTATCTTCAGCCTTGAAATGTCGAGCCTGCAGCTTGCGCAGCGAATAGTCTCCATGGAAGCTGAAATTCAGGGGCAAAAACTTCGCAACGGGCGATTGGAGCCCCATGAGATGGTGCAGCTGGTAGCAGCTGTTGAGCGCGCCGCCGATGCGCCGATTTTTATTGATGACACCCCGCAGATTAATGTCTTTGAGCTTCGCGCCAAGTGTCGGCGCCTCAAATTACAGCACGACATACAATTGATTATCATCGACTACCTGCAGCTTATGAGCGGCAGCAGTACGGATGGCCGCGGCAATCGCGAACAGGAAGTCAGCGCTATCTCCCGGGCACTCAAAAGTATGGCCAAAGAGCTGGAGGTGCCCGTCATAGCCCTTTCCCAGCTAAGCCGTGCGGTCGAAACCCGGGGCGGCAGCAAGCGCCCTCAACTCAGTGACCTGCGCGAATCGGGCTCTATTGAGCAAGATGCAGACATGGTAGCTTTCATCTATCGTCCCGAGTACTACCAGATTATGGAAGATGAAGAAGGACAGCCTACCAAGGGAATTGCGGAGCTTATCGTCGCTAAGAATCGTCACGGCGCACTCAAAACCATCCGGATGCGCTTTACCGACGAACTCGCCCGCTTCTCCGATCTGGATGAGCCTGACTTTGGTGCGCTTCCTTCCGATGCTTTTGACAATTCATTCACCAATATCATCACCCGGCCCTCTCGCATGAATGATAATGACGAGGTACCCTTCTAAGGTTGCCCCGCTGTCTTTTTTTGATACTGCTTTCTGCTGGTAGCACCATCACAAAGCATCCGAAAAATATATTGTAAATTTTATTACACAACCCCAGCAGCTGCTTTTCCTGCTGGTTGTCGACCTCTACAGTGCCCAGGTGCCGCGCTTTTAAAAATGAAAAAAACGCCCCCGCTTGCCTTTGGCCGACAATCCGTAAACCCAACGCAGGCAGTCATCGGAACAATTGATGACTTGTTTTATCTTCTCCGGGATACCCGTTGGCCTGTCGCTGGCAACCGTCCCGTCTGCCCGCGCCTGTAACGACTTTTTTTTAAGCATCTTGTATTTGTTAAAGTTGCCTATATTTGCCCTGTTTTTTCAAATTAAATCTATATTTTCGTCATGGCAACCACTTCTGATATCCGTAACGGGATGTGCATTGAGCTGAGCGGAGACACCTACACAGTCGTTGAATTTCAGCACGTTAAACCCGGCAAAGGCAATGCTTTCGTGCGTACGCGCATCAAAAGCCTTACTACGGGCCGTGTACTGGATCACACCTTTTCGGCTGGTCATAAGGTCGATGAAGTACGGATAGAGCGCCGTAAACTGCAATATACTTACACCAGTGATGACGGCTACCACTTTATGAACATGGAATCCTATGATGAGGTAATCCTCACCGATGCCATGATCGAACGCCCGAAACTGCTCAAGGAGGGTATGGAGGTAGATGTGCTCTATCACGTTGTCAAAGACGTGCCCCTGATGGTCGAAATGCCACAATACGTGATCATGGAGATAACCTATACGGAGCCTGGCCTCAAAGGAGATACGGCCACCAACACCCTCAAACCAGCAACACTGGAGACCGGGGCAGAGGTAAGAGTGCCGCTGTTTGTAAACGTAGGAGACTTTATCAAAGTAGACACCAGTACGGGTGCCTACATGGAACGAGTAAAACAATAACGTATGACCTTCAAGGAAATACAAGAGCTTATCAAGCTCATCAGCAAGTCGGACATCAGTGAGTTCAAAATCAAAGAAGGCGATTTTCAGCTGTTGATCCGCACCACTGCCAGCCAGACGGCTCAGATAGTGGCCAGCCAGCCGGCTGTTATTGTACCTGCTGCTGCGCCTACGGCTGCAGCGCCGGCGTCTGTACAGGAGTCGCGGCCTGCGCCTGCGGTTGTCAGCGCAGCTGCCGACGAAGCTGCTGCACCGGCACCCGCCGATACGTCCGCTTACAAGGCTGTTAAAGCTCCCATGGTCGGCACCTTCTATCGCTCGCCATCACCGGACAAACCTGTCTTTGTAAAGGTTGGCGATAAGATTTCGGCTGGCTCTCCCGTCTGCATCATTGAGGCTATGAAACTCTTCAATGAGATCGAGTCGGAGGTATCCGGAACCATCGTCAAAGTAATGGTCGAGGACGCCCAGCCTGTCGAATACGATCAGGTGCTGTTTTTGGTTGACCCCAACGGCTAACCATCGCCGGTTGCGGTGATCTCAAATTTCATTACCACTTCCGTAGGAAGTTGATCTGCGCGTAAGCCTATGTTTAAAAAAATACTCGTTGCCAACCGCGGCGAAATCGCTCTCCGCGTTATACGTACCTGCCGCGAGATGGGTATCAAGACAGTAGCTGTCTATTCTACTGCCGACCGCGAAAGTCTGCACGTGCGCTTTGCCGACGAAGCTGTCTGCATCGGACCTCCGGCTTCTGCTGAGTCTTACCTCAGCATACCTCGCATCATGGCGGCTGTAGAGATAACCAATGCCGACGCCATTCACCCCGGTTATGGCTTCCTGTCAGAAAATGCCGACTTTGCTGAGGTGTGCTTGCAATACGGCATCAAGTTTATCGGCCCTACTCCGGAGCAAATTCGGAAGATGGGAGATAAAATCACGGCTAAGGAGACCATGATCAAGGCTGGGGTACCTGTCATTCCCGGCAGTGAAGGTCTGCTCAGGGATGTCAAATCAGGTCTCAAAATTGCCAAAGATATCGGCTATCCCGTCATTCTTAAAGCTACCGCCGGCGGCGGTGGCCGGGGTATGCGTATTGTTTGGGAGGATAAAGAGTTTGAGAGCCAGTGGAATATGGCTCGCCAGGAGGCCAAAGCTGCTTTCGGCAACGATGGCATCTATGTCGAAAAGTTTATCGAAGAACCCCGACATATCGAATTCCAAATCGCCGGTGACCAACGCGGTAGGGTCATTCACCTGTCTGAGCGTGACTGTAGTATACAGCGCCGCCACCAAAAGCTGGTCGAAGAGTGCCCTTCTCCTTTTATGACCGATGAGCTGCGGGAAAAGATGGGCGCTGCTGCTATTGCAGCGGGCGCTACCATCAACTATGAAGGTGTAGGTACGATCGAATTTTTGGTCGACAAATACCGCAACTTCTACTTCATGGAAATGAATACGCGTATTCAGGTAGAGCACCCTGTTACAGAGGAAGTGATTGATTTCGATCTCATCAAAGAGCAAATCAAAATTGCTGCCGGAGAGCCTATCACCGGTGATTCTTACCTGCCACAGGCGCATGCCATGGAGTGCCGTATCAATGCGGAGGACCCCTACAATAATTTCCGGCCCTGTCCGGGCCGCATTAGCTCGCTGCATACATCTAAGGGCCATGGCGTGCGCGTTGATACACATGTATACGCCGGCTATGTAATCCCTCCGTACTACGACTCTATGATTGCCAAACTCATCTGTCGCGCCCGTACCCGCGAAGAGTGTATCACCAAAATGGAAAGGGCACTTGATGAGTTTATCGTAGAAGGCGTAAAAACGACTGTTCCTTTCCATCAGCAATTGATGCGCAATGAAGATTTCCGCAAGGGTAATTTTCATACCGGCTTCCTGAATACTTTTCAGATGGAAAAATAAATACTCAGGCAATATGCCTACGAGTGAAACCGGCCCGGGCAACGCCCGGAGCCGGTTTTGCTTTTTTCCAACCCTACCGGTAAAAGTATGCCAATAAAAAAGGAGTTTTGGGGCGTGCCCCAAAACTCCTTTTGATCTTTAGCCACCGCCAGGCAAGAAACCTACTCAGCCACCGAACGATTAGCCAGATAACGCTCGATCTCCTCCCTGTGTTTCAGCAGACTGCGCGACCCCAAGAAGACCACCTCACCATCTCTTTTGTGCAAAAACAGCCCGTTTCTGCCGCAAACACTATACAGATGTTCCATGGAAGAAAAATTGATATTCCCTCCGGAAAGACTTGATAACCAGTTGGTCTCTACAAATTCGTAAGAGGCCACTTCCTCCCACAAAATACGCTGCTTGCGCGGATGGAAAGGCTCGTAGCGATACTTAATCCCCTTCTCCGTGACTGAAAGCTTGAAGCGAATATGCAGGAAATACCACAACGCTCCGCCAAAAAGCAAGAACGAACTTACGTAAAACCATAGGGGAAGATGCCAGTCCGGACTCCCCCACAGCGTATCCTGGGTGAATACCACAGCTGTCAGCAACAGCAACAACCCTAAAACACCGTAGGTCAACGGGTCGCGGAAACGCTGTTCCTCCTTAATGATTTTGTATGCCATTATTACAGACTATTTGATGTGATTGATAATACGAAGTTAACTACTTTTACATTAACTTCATAATTGGTTAACATTAATTTAACATTGAAAGTTTCCCGGCAGCTCTTTTTTTTCATCACCTGTCCTCATACGAGCTGTGCCGGCCAAAGAAAATACTTTGATAATAGCAGAAGCTGTGCTTTTCTCAACTTTTTACACATCTTTGTCAACAGAAAAAATATACCATGCGCATACACGGCCAGGCCTACCGCAGTATATGGGCAGACGCCCTCCAACCCGACCAGATTTACATCTTCGACCAGCGTCGGCTGCCCTTTGCCATTGACATTGTTAAGCTCGAGCATCCACACGACTTCGTGCAGGCTATCCGGGAAATGTATGTGCGTGGTGCTCCGCTCATTGGCGCAACGGCGGCCTACGGCGCCTGCGCCTTGTTGCGGGAGACCCGCACGGCCGCTGCGCTGGAAGAAGGCCTGGCGGCGCTGCGCGGCAGCCGCCCTACCGCCATTGACCTGTTCCACGCTATTGACCGGGTGCTGGCGGCAGCCAGCGGCCAGCCGACGCAGACGGCCAGGCTGGCGGCCGCCCGTGCAGAAGCCGACGCGCTGGTGGAGGAAAGCGTAGCGCAGTGCAGGGCCATTGGCCAGTGCGGACTCTCTGTCATTCAGTCTATTGCAGCCCAAAAGCCGGCCGGTCAGCCTGTTCATATCCTCACCCACTGCAATGCCGGCTGGCTGGCCTGCATAGAGTATGGCACCGCCACGGCGCCGATTTACCTGGCGCAGCAGGCAGGCATCCCGCTGCACGTGTGGGTAGATGAAACGCGGCCACGCAATCAGGGTGCCGGACTTACGGCCTTCGAACTGGGGCAGGAAGGTGTCGACCATACCCTCATTGCCGACAATACGGGCGGGCACCTGATGCAGCATGGTCAGGTGGATATGGTCATCGTCGGTACAGACCGCACCACTGCGAAGGGAGACGTAGCCAACAAAATTGGCACCTACCTGAAAGCCCTCGCAGCCAAAGACAATGGCGTACCTTTCTACGTTGCTGTGCCGGCAACGTCCATCGACTGGAACCTGCGCGACGGTCTTGCCGAAATCCCCATTGAAACCCGCTCGGCCGATGAACTGCACTATGTACAGGGCCTGCTCGACGATGAAATAAAACAGGTTCGCATAAGCCCCTGGTCTTCCCCCGGCCTCAACTATGGCTTCGACGTTACCCCCGCCCGCCTCATCACCGGCCTGATCACCGACAGGGGCATCTGCGATGCCAGCGAACAGGGCCTGGCGGCGCTTTTTCCGGAAAAAAAATAGCGGCAGCTGTGCCTTAAAAAAAACCGCCTCTCGCTTGCGCGAGAGGCGGAAAGACCTAAACATAAAAGATAATGGAAAAATAAGTCGAGTCAACAAAGTCGTTAGTCAACCGAATCGTGCAGAAAAGAGTTGCCCCCTGTTCTGATCTCGGGCTCGTCATCGTCAGAAATGACCCAGCGCGAGAGCGGTACCTCGGCCGAATCGGGCACATTATCAAGCTTTACACCTCTGCGCAGGTAGGCCGGCGTTTTTTCAAAATCACCCACAGTTGGCGGTGTACTAAGCCGCTCAGCCGGCTGCTGCAGAGGCGTGATGCGGTCATTCTTGCGCTGCATCTCCTGTTGCGGACGATCCCGCCGGCCATCCTTTATATACGGCTCATCCGACACAGGCGGCCTGCGCACTAGGCGATCATAAGGACGTATGTCATCAAATTCGTAGGTATTGGCAGCGCTGGCTGTATGCTCATCATAACCAATGGCGGACAAGCCCGGGCGCGCAGGCGTCTCATCGGCAGCAGGCGTACGGTCGGCAGCCGTAGTCGGCTCATCGGCATCGTCGAGGTGAACGACAATCCGGTGGGCGCTTTCCTTTTCCTCCGGCTGCTGCCGACTGTCAAAACCAGTAGCAATAATGGTAACACTGATCTTATCCCCCAGCGATTCGTCATAGCAGTTACCCCAGATCAGGTCGGTGCCATGGCCCGCCTCTTCCTGCACAAATTCCGTGATTTCGAAGATTTCGTCCATCGTCACTTCCTTGTTGCCGGAAGTGATATTCAGCAGTATATGCTTGGCACCTGCGATATGGTTATCCTCCAACAGCGGCGAATGCAGTGCCATATCGACTGCCTGACGAGCGCGGTCATGACCCTCAGCCATCGCAGTACCCATAATAGCCACTCCGCTATTGCGCATAACCGTATTAACATCCTCAAAGTCAACATTTACGTAACCCGGAACGGTGATAATCTCGGCAATACCCTTCGCAGCCGTTGTCAGGATATTATCAGCCTGCGAAAAAGCCTCAGAAATGCTCAGATTGCCATGAATCTGGCGGAGCTTGTCATTAGAAATAACAATCAGGGTATCTACATATTTTTTGAGTTCCTCAAGCCCCTCATGCCCTTGGTCAGAACGGCGACGTCCTTCAAAAGTGAAGGGCAGGGTAACAATACCTACTGTCAGGATGTTCATCTCCTTGGCCGTACGAGCAATGATAGGCGCAGCCCCGGTACCCGTTCCACCGCCCATACCCGCCGTGATGAAGAGCATCTTGCAGCTGTCGACAAGATAGCGGCGAATCTCGTCGATAGACTCTTCACAGGCCAGCTTGCCCACATTGGGTTTGGAGCCGGCACCCCTGCCTTCTGTCAGGTGGGGACCCAGCGGTATATGTGTAGGCACCGGACTGATACCCATTGCCTGCTCGTCGGTATTGCAGATAGCAAAGTCGACGCCGACAATACCTTGCCGAAACATGTGGTTGACGGCGTTGCTGCCTCCTCCGCCCACACCAATCACTTTGATGATGGGGCTCTTGCTTTTCTTGGGAAGATCGAACATCATGGTCTCTGTTTTGCTGCACTTCACAGACAACTACGAAGCAATCATCTGATTATGTGCGTGTTTATGTTTAGGTTTCTTTACTTGAATTCTGCATCCGGATCAGCCTCAAACCACTCGCGGGTCTTGCGGAAGAGCTGTTCGTACCACTTTCCTGAGGTCTCGTGCTCTTCCTCCTCCTCAACAACGGCAGTGGCTACTGCTGAAGACCTGGGTTCCTCCGCCTTAAGGGTTGTCGGCTGTTCAATCAGGCTGCCATTTTCTATCTCCTCAAATCCCTTGATCAGCAACCCAATAGCCGTGGCAAACATGGGGTTGGCCAGTTTTTCATGGTAACCGTGCCCCAATTGCTCAATGGGATGACCGATGCGGCAGCTGTAGCCAGTATGCAGCTCTGCCAGCTTATCGATGTCGCGCAACTGTGCACCACCACCGGTAAGCACTATCCCGCCGATCAGGCGACGTTCGAAGCCCGACTTGCGAATTTCCCAGCTCACCAGATCGAAAATATCTTCCATGCGCGCCTGAATGATGCGCGCAAGATTTTTCTCAGCAATTTCTTTGGTGTCGCGCCCCCGCAAACCCGAGATGGCGATAATTCTGTTGTCGTATACAGCACTGGCCAAGGCCGACCCGTAGCGAACTTTTAGCTTTTCTGCATTGGTTTCCAACACATTACAACCTTCCTTTATATCCTTGGTAATAATGCTGCCACCCATCGGGATCACCGCTGTATGCCGGATAATACCGTCTTTAAAAATCGTTATGTCCGTGGTGCCTCCGCCAATGTCAACCAATACCACACCGGCTTCCATCTCCTCTTCATTCAGCACGGCTGCTGCACTGGCTACCGGCTCCAGCACCACATTGGACAACCGCAGGTTGGAACGCTGAATACAACGACTGATATTGTTGGAAGCATTCGTCTGACCAGTGACTATCAGAAAATTGGCTTCAAGCCGGACACCCGACATGCCTATCGGATCTGCGATGCCGGACTCATTATCGACGGTATAATCCTGCGGGAATACATGCAGGATTTTATCGCCCGCCGGCAGCACCAGCTTATGCATATCCATGACCAGGCGGTCCGTATCCCGTCGATTGATTTCTGTATGATCATTATCGCGGATGATAACCCCCTTATACGGGAAGCAACGGATATGCTGGCCTGCAATACCTACCTGTACATCATTGAAAATCATGCCAGACTGCCGCTGTGCGATCTGCACCGCCTCGTTAATGGCATTTACGGTCTTTTCAATATTGGAAATTACACCGCGCAGTACGCCATCGCAGGGAGCCACCCCCATACCCAGCACTTCGAGTTTGCCAAATTCGTTCTTACTGCCAACGATCGCACAGACCTTGGTCGTGCCTATGTCAATGGCGACAACTGCTTTTCCCCTGGTTTTTTCCTGATTTGCTTCCATAACTCATTTTGGTTTAGGATCAATAAGTATCCGTATCCTGCAATCCTGTGTCTATATTGTTTAGTCGAAGCGCCTGGCTACAACCTGATTCTTGAATCGAACGTCAAGCGCCTTGTACTGGTTCCAGCCCGTA
>JAUMBM010000036.1:0-4738 GCA_032115735.1 Saprospiraceae bacterium | reverse complement strand
CGTTCGTGGTGGAAAAGGACGGTTCCCTGTCGCAGGGAAGCATCGCCCGTGATCTGGGTGGAGGTACCGGACAGGCGGCGCTCCAGCTGCTGTCGTATATGGAGCGGGAAGGTGTCCGCTGGATTCCGGGCCGGCAAAAAGGTCAGGTGGTCAGGACGCAAGTAAACCTGCCCGTAAAATTCAAATTGCAGGAAGCGCTCCCCTATACCTTAGTGAAAGGAGATACGGTACACGTGGCCTTCGACAAGGCACTTGACTTCACGGGTGGAGCAGAAGCGCTGCAGCAGTTTCTTGCCAGCAAACTCAGCTACCCGGCTGCCATGCAGGACTCCTGCCGCATAGGTCAGGTAGACATCAAGGCCCTCGTCTATGCAGACAACAGCGTGCGCATCCTCGACATGACTGATTACAACAACCTGGGTTTCGATTTTTGGTATGAAGCGGCCAATGCAGTCACTTCGACCGCGGGCAAATGGATACCCGCCCGCTATGGCGAGGCGGCAGTCAATGCATCTCTTGATATCTCACTTAGCTTTGAACCTACGGCTGAGGTGTGCAAACCCGCACTTGCCAAGTACGCCGAGGCTGTCAAGCTGGCCGATGAAGGATCCGCCCTGATTACGGCTGATCAACATGAGGAAGGTATCGCCAAACTCTCAGCCGCGTTGGCCATATTTCCACTCGATGGCAAGTTCCTGTTGCTGCGCGGACAGGCTTATCTCGATACCAGCAAGCTTGCGGAGGCTTGTACAGATCTTCGGCTCGCCCGCTATATCACGCTGGTGGATTGGTATGACAGCATCATAGCACTCTGTAAATAGCACTACAGGTACCTTTTGATTGTTTCCAACAATCAAAAGGTACCTGTCACTTTAAGCGTTTTTGGCGGCTGATGCCGCCAAAAATGCTTTACCAGCCATCCCCGTCCAGCACATTCCCCAGACCGCCCAACACGCCTCCCTCATCTTTACCGGTACCCCCATAGCGACGCGAAGCCGCGAGAATGCGATCTGCCAGTCGACTCAGCGGCAGTGACTGTATCCATACCCTGCCAGGGCCTCTGAGGACAGCATAAAACAGGCCCTCACCTCCAAAAAGGACGTTTTTAACCCCCCGAATCATCTCGATATCGTAGTCGACGTCCCGTGTGAAAGCCACCAGACAGCCCGTATCTATCCTCAGCACCTCTCCGGCGCGAAGTTCCTTTTGCACAATGGCTCCACCGGCATGCAGAAAAGCCATACCGTTGCCCTCCAGCTTTTGCATGATAAATCCTTCACCCCCGAAGAATCCTCTGCCCAGCTTTTGCGAAAATTCAATGCCTACCGCTACCCCTTTGGCCGCGCACAAAAACGCATCTTTCTGGCATACAATCTTGCCCTGTAGTTTTTCCAGATCCAGACTGATGATTTGTCCCGGATAAGGAGAGGCAAACGCAACCCGCTTCTTGCCATGGCCGGCATGCGTGTAGGCCGTCATAAACAACCCCTCACCTGTCAGCAGACGCTTGCCCGCCGAAAAAATCTTACCCCACACACCACTTCCCTCGTCCCGCGCACTGCCGTCGCCAAAAAGAGTCTTCATCTCAATGCCATCCTCCATCATCATAAATGCACTAGGCTCGGCAATAACCGTCTCATAAGGATCCAGCTCAATTTCGACATACTGCATCTCCTGACCGTGGATCTCGTAATCTATCTCATGCGCTCGCATAGCAGCTGATTTTTAGTTTAACAATTTTCTGAATTGACACCTTAACGCCTCATAGAGGGCATGCGCCCGATGCTGTAATAATCAAATCCAAGCTCACCCATCTGATCAAGGTCGTACAAGTTGCGACCGTCAAAAATCAGAGGCTGCTGCAGCAATTGCTTCATAACCGCAAAGCTGGGCGTACGGAAAACACTCCATTCCGTGAGAATCGCCAGCGCATCAGCGCCTATAATCGCCTCATACTGGTCTTTCACCAGACTGATGCGGTCACCAAAACGGGCACGGATATTATCCATGGCCTCCGGATCGTAGGCACGCACCTCAGCACCGGCAGCCAACAGTTCTTCTATGGTATAAAGCGCCGGTGCCTCCCGGATATCATCCGTGTTGGGCTTAAATGCCAAGCCCCAGATACCTATCGTCCGGCCAGTCAGATCACCGCCAAAATGCTCCTTTATTTTGTCGGCAATGCGCAGCCGCTGATAGTCGTTGACATTCATCACAGACTTCAGGATGCGAAAATCATAGGCGTACTCCTCCGCCGTCTTTGCCAGCGCCTGCACGTCTTTGGGGAAACAACTACCTCCGTAGCCCACGCCGGGAAACAGGAACCGCTTGCCGATGCGACTGTCACTGCCCATGCCCATGCGCACCATATCCACATTGGCACCCACCCGCTCACACAGGTTGGCGATCTCGTTCATGAAAGTAATCCGCGTAGCCAGATAAGCATTGGCTGCATACTTAGTCATCTCTGCCGAACGCTCATCCATAAAAATGATCGGGTTGCCCTGCCGTACAAAAGGCTCGTACAGTTGCCGCATTGTCTTCTGTGCACGGGCAGAACGCGTACCTATCACTACCCGGTCGGGCTTGAGAAAATCATCAACCGCTACTCCCTCCCGCAAAAATTCCGGGTTGGAGACTACATCAAATAAATCCTCCTGCAAGTTGGCAGCCAGCACAGCATGTACACGCTCTGCTGTACCCACCGGCACCGTACTCTTATCCACGATAACTTTGTAATCGGTAATCATTCTGCCGAGCTGGTCAGCTACCCCCAGAATATAAGATAAGTCCGCGGATCCGTCCTCTCCCGGCGGGGTAGGCAATGCCAAAAAAATAATCTCTGCCGGCGCTATCGCAGCCGACAGATCCGTGGTGAAAGACAAACGGCCCTGCCGCGTATTGCGCTCGACAATCGGGTCAAGGCCCGGCTCATAAATAGGGACTTCCCCCTGCTGCATGCGTTCGACCTTGCGTGCATCGATATCGACACAAATGACGTTGTTTCCGGTTTCGGCAAAACAAGCACCGGTGACAAGTCCCACGTAACCAGTACCTACTACGGCGATATTCATACGGTTGAAAATTCTGCTGTGATCCCTTTCGGGAAGTAAAAAGAGTAGATTGTTAACAACTTCAAAGATAGGGCTATTTACAATATGAAGACTGTCTATATACACTTTTGGTGGCGGCGGCCGCCAAAACTACTATAAACGAACACCCATTTTTTAAAATTTTCCAAGAAAAATTTTAAAAAATGGGTGTTCGTTTACCGTCATATCAGACTATCCTCCGACAGCACGATACGCGCCCATCGGGATAAATTTCCCGGGCAAACTCAACTGTTGGGCTTGAGAATAAATTTCACCGGCAGCGTATAATACACTTTGACGGGTCTGCCCCGCTGCTTGCCGGGTATCCAGCGCGTTTCCATATTGTTCATCAGTTTGATGACGCGCAAAGACTCATCACCGCAGCCCGCACCAATGTCGCGTACAACCTCTGCATTGTCGATGAACCCTTTCTCATTGACCACAAAACGAATCACTACCGTCCCTTCAACACCATTCTCCCGAGCCATAGAGGGGTAAGAGATGTTAGCATAGATAAAAGCCAGCAGTTTCTGTTCCGAACACGTTTTGCGCTCCGCTATCGTAGGCAAATCCTCACAGCCGGGAAAGCGCGGCATCTCCTCCACCACTTTGAAAATCTCTGCCACTTCGGGCTCTGCAGGCGGTGGAGGGGGCGGCGGGGGTGGCAGCGGCCGGTTGTTTTCTTGTACCGGCTGCTGGCTCACTGCTGAATTTTCATCCAGTGAGTTGTCCCGAAAATCCATAGGCTCTTCTTCCAGCACCACATCATCGGGTACGGCCTCAAAAACGGGAGGAGGAGGTGGCGGCGGCGGTGGCGGTGGCTCCGCACTTCTGGGCACCTCCACTTCCAGATCGTACTCCATATCCAGGGCATTGTCGGGAATGAATACCTTCTCCTGCACATTTGTCCAGTTCATCGCCAGCACCATCATACCCAGCGAGAGAACCAGGCCGAGTCGAAAAGTGGTGTCGCTGTACCGGAAAATGTCCACCTCCGGATATTTATTGCGGGCTTGCAGTGGTGAAGCCCATTGTCTGCCTTGGTGTTTTTTCGTCAAATCGTGCTCAGATACGCGCCGCATATAATACCGACCCAGCGCAATCGACAGCAGCACTAATCCGGAGGTAGTGGCGATACCCCAGAAAAGCGCATTGGAGGTTATGATAAAAATGGTTAGCATGGCTGAGGAATTGAATAACGTGAACTAATCCGCTCAACCCCAAATTTCCTGCTTTACAACCCCTGCAACAATGACCAATAGCCCGTGTCAGGGTGATTTTTGTTATAATTTTTTTTGTGATTCCGATCACAATCGACTGTTTACCAGCTCAAAATTAAGCCTCCCGCCGCGGCTGCACATTTTTGCCGGCAGGCAGCTCCAAATGCCCTATCTTTGAAGTGGCTAAAGCGAAGGAATTTTTCGCCGAAGGCAAAAATCCTCCCCGGGCTTCCCCCAAGAGAAGCTTTTGGGCACTGACGAGAAAATCAGGTACAAGCTCTACATGTATAATGGCACAACTACCCGCTGCCGATACCAGGGAACAGACATACAGCCGGCTCATCAAGGAAGAAGCAGCCCGGCTGGGATTCTCTTTCACGGGCATCGCTAAGGCCGAGCGTATGGATGAGGAAGCTCGCAGGCTTG
>JAUMBM010000035.1:0-15222 GCA_032115735.1 Saprospiraceae bacterium | reverse complement strand
ACACCCTTGTTGTACCATACCTGAACATCCTCTTTGCCAATCTGCTTTGACTGATACAGATAGGTAACCAACTGCCCCAGCGGCGCAAGGAGAATATACTCAGAATTATTACCCGCGGCGTTGATAGCTGTTTTGAACGCATCGAAGGAGGCCATAGAATAGCTATAGCCCGGCAGGTAAATCATATCAAACGCTTTGCGACCCAGCAGAAAATTCTTCTCGTCAGGAAAACAGCGCATTTGCTCGTCATAGAGCTGAATCACCATATTGGCATATTCCTTTTTCTTAGCCTCATCTGTCGTCTTATCTATCATTGCACGATACAACTTTCGACCGTCGACGTAGTGCGTGTTGCGCTGCCCGTCGGCTGTAGGTGCAATCTTGTAAGCCGTCTGCCAATTGGTGAAAGCAATTTCAAAATCGGCAGCACTTAGCGCTTTTAGATTTTCGACCTCCTGCCCTTTAAGAAATGGACGGTAAATTACATGCGCGTTTTCGGCCGTCTCTTTCTGCGGAGAATCATTCCAATTTTGGCACTGAGCGAGCGCGGATGAATGCCATCCGGTGAAGAGCGCCAAGGCAAATACCCATTTTCCAAGCATTTTCATCACTAGTTAAATTTGCGTTTGAAGAACCACGTATTGTCGTTAAGCGTAAAGCCAACTGAAAGTTTCACATAAGTTTCCTCCAGAACATTGGGTACGCCAAATTTCCCCAGTTCGAGTGCCGTATTCATAAATGAAACTTGCTGTCGGGGCAGCACAATGGGCATCCCTACGCCCATGGTGATTGCACGATGCAGCGCCTGCTCACCGTCCAGACTGCGCGAATCGGTTCCGTAAAAGAAGCCAAACCGATAGCGAGCCCTTGCCCAGTAATTTTTGTACGATGCGTAGTCAGGAATATACTCCAGCCCTGCAGCCACCCGCCAGGTATTTGACAGTTGCTCAGGTTTTGCACTGTTTGTATATTCACTCCAGCCTGTGCGACTGAATTCAGCACCAAGCTGCAATTGGTTCATTTTTTGGTAGGACACTCCAAAAGAAAACTGAGGAGGCAAACTGCCGCTGCCGATGGCCCGATTTTCATAAACAAGCGTATCAGATACGCCCTGCCCGAAAAATCGCCGGTAGTACGCATTAGACTCCGTATCAAAATTGGCCGTGGGCGAGGCTGTTAGCCCCAGAATAATTCGATTGCCGTTGCTAACCCGCTCACCGGCATCATTGGTTTTTTTGAAATCATAGGCGTATTGCAGCCCCCCATCAACCGCCCAGCCCCGTGCACTGAACTGATCACTGAACTCCGTCTGCAAGGTAAATGAAAGACTGTCGAATGTAACAAGCCGGCTGTTGGTAAGTTCACCGAACAAATACGCAACATTTAATCCTAAAGACAAATTTTTATATCTTATTGCATTTCCCCACCTGAGCTTATAGATGCCGCCAACACCTTTCAACACATTCGTGACCCGATTGAGTTCGGGGTCATTGACAACGGCCAAAATGTCGTAGCCTACTTGTGTCATCGGCGACAAATCGAAGCCCATACCTACCCCCCAATCATTGTTTTGCTGATTGAGTGCCCGGTTGATGGGGTTTTTCAGGGGAAATGCGAGTCCCAGATAGCGAAGGTTACCACCATACTGATTGTCCTTGGCCGTCCGGCCCTGCAGGGAGACATACTGAGCATACATACCCGTTTCAAAAGCCGTTGACTGCAATGAGGCCAGTGAAGCAGGATTCACAGGATTGAAATGATATATATCCTGCCAGGCAGTACTTAGTCCTGCCATACCCGCCGAAGCAATAAAATAAGGCTCTATAGGATTTCCAAGACCATATCTGGAGAAAGGAGAATTGATTTTGGGGCGTATGCTAGCATTGGTCAGCTGAGCCGATAGGCCGCTACCCAAGCCGGTAAGTGCCAATACCAATAAAAAAATGCCCACACCCTTACCGCACTTCATTGACATAATCTGTAATAATTTTATTTAATCCAACCAGCACTAAGTCTGGTTGCATAAAAACTGCTATCTCTGCATATCGAACGACGCGCTCTGCATCCCCGCCGCTCACAACAACCCGTAATGGATACCACATTTTTTCAAGTCGCCGCGCCAAACCCTCAACCTCCAGACTTACCCCCAGCACGGCTCCGTTGCACATCGCCTCCTCTGTATTTTTTCCCAACACCCGCACCACTTCGCCCGCTGACACCTTTGGCAATCGTTGTGTCTGCTCATGCATCGACAGCAGCCGCATACCTATACCAGGCGCGATGTTCCCGCCCTGATAAACCCCTTCTGCACTGAGTACATCAAAGGTAACACAGGTGCCGGCATCTACCACCAAACAGTGTTCTCCGGGATAGAGGGCCATCGCTCCTGCTACAGCGGCAAGTCTGTCCTTACCAAGAGTAGCCGGTGTTTCATAGGTATTGTCAAATGGCAGCGGCACTTTGTGGTCGAGACGAATATACGTCATACGCTCCCGAAAAGCGGCTTCCAGCGTTATGGAAGGCTCCCTGCCCACTGTTGACAAAATCAGGTGTTCTGCCTGTTGCACAATCACCCAGGCCAATAAGGCCTCCTCATCAGCCCCTGCCCCCAACCAACGGTTGACGAGCCGACCGTCCTGAAAAACGGCCGCCTTTGCCCTGCTGTTTCCTATGTCAATGACCAGATTCTTCAAAGTGATAAACGCAAAATTGTGAACCTTTGGCGTATAGACTGTGAGGCCGAAACCCTAATGTTGTGTTAAATTTAGTGGCGGAAATGTCGGTAACCCGTCATCACCATAGCCATATCGTGCGCATCGCAGTAATCAATGCTTTCCTGGTCCTTCACGGATCCCCCGGGCTGAATAACAGCCGTGATCCCTACTTGATCGGCAATTTCGACACAGTCAGGAAAGGGGAAAAAAGCATCCGAGGCCATCACCGCGCCCTGCAAATCAAACCCGAAAGACTGCGCCTTGGCAATCGCCTGCCTGAGTGCATCCACCCTCGAAGGTTGCCCGCAACCCATGCCTATCAGTTGCTTATTCTTTACCAGCGCAATTGCATTTGACTTGAGATGCTTAGAACAAATCGCCGCAAACAACAAATCACTTACCTCCGAAGCTGTCGGCGTTCGCTTAGTCGCAACCTGCAGGTCTGCCGTCGTCTCCTGCCGCAAATCCGTCTCCTGCTCAACAACACCATTGAGCAAAGAACGAAAAGATCGCGGTCTCACAGCATACGCCTTCAATCTTAACAGAATGCGCGTCTTGCGCGCCCGCAGTAATCCCAGTGCCTCCGGAGTAAAATCCGGTGCAATCAATACTTCGTAGAACAACTGGTCAATCTCCCGCGCTGTGGCAACATCCACAGGGTGATTGCAAATGAATATACCCCCGAAAGCTGACACCGGATCACAGGCCAGCGCTGCCTGCCAGGCCTCCTGCAGGCTGGGCCTGACCGCGAGCCCGCAGGTATTCGTATGCTTAAGTATGGCAAAAGCCGGATCTCCCACACGCAGCTCCCGCATCACTTGTACGGCTGCATCAATATCTACAAGGTTGTTGTAAGAGACAGATTTACCATTGAGTTTGTCAAATACAGCGTCGAAATCCCCGAAGAACACCCCCGACTGATGTGGATTTTCTCCATAGCGCAGAATATCTGATCGGTGAATACTGTACTTGAAAGTTACATCTGTATGGCCTTCGTTAAAGTAGTTGAAAATAGCCATATCATAGTTAGACGAAACCTTAAACGCCCGACGCGCCAGCTCACGGCGATCACCGAGATCCAGCGCCCCCTCTTTTTGCTGCAGCATTTCCAGAAACAGCCCGTATTCCTCTTTCGAAGGTACTACCGCCACATCCCGAAAATTCTTAGCTGCTGCCCGTATCAACGATATGCCTCCAATGTCTATTTTTTCGATAATCGCGGCTTCCTCCGTGGTGGAGGCCACCGTCTCCTCGAACGGATATAAATCAACAATCACCAGATCTATCTCTGGCAGCCCGTATTGCTCCAATTGCAGGAGATGATTCTCTTCACGACGCGCAAGAATACCCCCAAATACGGCAGGATGCAGCGTCTTCACGCGGCCGTCCAAAATCGAGGGATAGCCTGTCAAAGTTTCTACCGGAGTCGAAAGGATACCGAGGCTCTCTATAAACTGCTGCGTTCCCCCGGTAGAAAACAGCCGAACGCCCTGCTGATCAAGGGTTCTTAGTATTTCTTCCAGCCCGTCTTTGTGGTAAACAGAAACCAGCGCACTTTTAATTTTGCGAACAGACATATTCGAATGCAGGAATTGTGTATTGTATTGGGATGTCACTGCGACCTGTAATACTGTTCAAATCCTTGCCTGTAACCAGATCACATATAAAAAATTGCGTGCTTTTAGGACAACAACTGCCTATAAGACTGCTGCAAAGGTAGGGAAAAGGAAACGCAATTTTCTGTTTCTCTTTACCCTCTTAAAAAAATAGGCGCCCTGTGCTTGATTAGAAACATTTTTATGCCTCCATACCCCTGCGCTCCAAAGCTTGTAAGGTAATCTAATGCGGCCCTCGCTACCGAAAAAGGTGCAGATTCGTATTTCCTGCCGCCAAACACGAGTAATTTAAAAATATTGCCCGGACAATTATACCAACTAAAATATCTCTTCGTTAAATGAATAATTTATTTTTGCATCGCTTCAGTGTACGCAGAAACCACTTGTTAGAAAAATCTTTCGCCCTGTTTTGCTGCTGTCTTCAGTAAGGCGAGGAAAATGCATCAAGGCAGCATAACAGTGGTCCGTAGTTTCGTTCTTCCTGTAAGCATTGCTTTTTTGAATTATCAAATACGTATCACTATGGACTCAAAAAGATTTTTAACCATTCTGGCGGTTATCCTGGGATTGTTACTGCTGATCTCTCTTTACTTTAACTTCTCCCAAAAGGGCCAGAAAGAAAACCTGCAAAGAGAAAACGTAGAAACTAATGACGCGCTCGATGTAATGACTTCTCTGCGTGACGATTTGGCTTCTCAGGTAGACAGCCTTTCGCAGGAATATCAACTGCTGGCCAATGAAAATGAAGGGCTGGAAGGAGATCTTTCCAAGCTGAAAACACAGCTCAATCAGGCACAGACAGCGCTTGCGAGGGCTAAGCGCGCTTCGGCTGCTGAACTCAACGATCTGCGAGCACAGATTCAGGAGCTCATGTCTGTCAGAGCGGGTCTCGAAAATTCTATCCGCAGCCTGCAGATGGAAAATGATTCCCTCCGCCAGCGCACGGGTGTTCTCGAGACCGATTTGGCTGTTTCTACGGAGCAAAATCAGCAGCTGTCGCGCCTCAATGAATCTATACAGCAAGAAGTTAAGCGACTGACGCTCGCCAATTTCAAAGCGACTGCCTTTCAGGTAGATGTACAGCAGAATAGTGGGGAAAGGGTTACAGCCCGCTCGCGCCGCGCGCGTTCTATCAGTGTTAGCTTTGATCTGACCAACGTGCCCAGCGAGTATCAGGGCGTGCGCCCAATCTATCTCGTCATCTCCGATGACAAAGGAACGCCCGTACCGACCGACAACCCTGTCCGCGCTACGGTCAGAGTCAATGGTCAGGTAACTGAAATTATTGCTGTTGAGGCCAAAGACATCAACATCACCGATAGCCAGCGCCTCTCCTTCAAGCACGAGCTCGCTGAGCGCCTGCGTGGCGGCTTCTACCGGGTAAGCGTATTCACCGACATCGGCATTCTGGGTGCTTCCAGCTTCCAGCTTCGCTAATTTGGCGATACATCGCTTTTTAATTATCTTCGCTGGCGTCGATTGCTGCCTATCAGCAATCGACGCTTTTTTATTTTGCTCATCTGCAAGTTTTTCGATTTATGCGTACCCGGTATTATTTCGCCACCTTTTTGGTCATTGTCCTTTGCTCGGGCTGTGTAAGTAAAAAGGATTATCTCGCCACCGTGAGCAGATATGAGTCTTTGTCGGATTCTCTCCGTATGGATGCCGCCCGTTGGCAGGGGATGCTCAACACCTGCAACCTCGAGCTTGCGCGTTCTTCCGGTGCCAATACGGCCCTGCTGACCACACAGGACAAGCTGCAGCAACGAATCACTGGCCTGCAGGCGGACATCGACAGTCTTAACCGGCGCATGGCCTTCAATCGCAGTGATTTGCTTGATCAAATTGCTGCCAAAGAACGCGAAATCGCAGCCTTTCAGGCTAAGAATGCTGCCATCAAACAGTACCTTGCTGACAGACAACTCGCACTTCAAAACCTCGGTAATGTCATCCGCGATTCCCTGCGCATTTTCCCCGCCAACCGCACTACCGTAGACGTAAAAGCCAACCAGCTAATCATCGCGCTGAATGATGACCTGCTCTTTGCCGAAAACGCGACCGCCCGGATTGAGCGCGACGGTCAGCGTGCGCTCAAATTATTGGCTGCTATCCTGTCGCAGCATCCCGCCTACATCGTACAAGTCATCGGCCATACCGATAACCTGCAACCAGCACGGCGAACTACCGACAATTGGGATTTCAGCGTACTCAGGGCTGCTACTGTCGCCAAATCACTTATCAATGATTACAACCTTGAGTCCAACCGCATCACCGCTTCCGGTCAGGGACCTTACGCTCCCCGAACATCCAACGAGACCGCAGAAGGCCGCTTGCAAAACCGAAGGCTGGAATTAATTGTTGCTTACCGGGACGCTGACCTGCTTAGGGGTATCGAGCGTCTTTTACAATAATCGCACCACGGGTCGGGCCCGGACAGGAATTCCCGTTGAGCACTATCATCCGCTCCCCGGGCCGTAGCCCCGTGCAAATATGTATCCATGGATAGTCTAACCCAGATCACCCTGGGAGCAGCCGTAGGGGAATTGGTTCTCGGTAAAAAAGTTGGCAATCGGGCCATGTTGTGGGGCGCTGTCGCGGGCACCATTCCAGACCTGGATGTGCTCGCGGGAAGTGTCACGGACGAAATTAGTGCCTTGGCCTATCATCGCGCGTTTACGCATTCTCTGGCTTTCGCCTGCATTGCTCCGCTGGGGCTGGGTGCACTGGTACACCGCCTATATGGCGGAAAAGAAGGCCCCCTGACAGGCGGCTTCGCCCCCGCCTTAGGAGCTACCGCTCTCTTTTTCTTTGCCACTATTGCTCTGGGCAGCCATCTTATGCCGCTCCAGGTACATGAAGACCTGGCCATCGCCGCGGTAGTTACGGCAGCTATACTGTTCTTTCCACTCATGCTGCACCTGCGGGAACGATTCCGAAGGCACCCTTCTTCAAACGGCAATGTGCACTGGCTGTCCTGGGCGCACCTTTTCTTCTGGAGTATCATCACCCACCCGCTGCTCGATGCATGTACCACCTACGGAACACAGCTATGGCAACCCTTTGCATCCGAGCGCGTAGCCCTCAATAATGTAGCGGTTGCAGACCCCTTATACACCATCCCTTTTTTGATTTTTGTCATCTGGGCCAGCCGTATCAGCCACCATCGCCAGTTCCGTCGATGGGTAAACGTAGCAGGACTGGTCGTCAGCAGCGCCTATCTGGTTTTCACCTTTGTCAATAAGTGGAAGGTTGATAAAGTCATGGAAGACAGTATAGCTGCCGAAAAAATTCAGGCCACCCGTTATCTCACCTCGCCTACCATCCTGAATAATATCCTCTGGACAGGCCTTGCTGAGTGCGATACCAGCTTTTTCTACGGTCAGTACTCCCTCCTCGACAAGCAAGCACGCTTCTCGCTGCGCCCAATCCCCAAATCACACCATCTGCTGCAGGCTCACTGGAATGATCGGGACATCACCATTCTGCGCTGGTTCTCCAAAGGCTACTTTAATGTCCTGCCCATGCCCGACGGCAGCCTGCAGTTCAATGATCTGCGCTTTGGAGGACTTGGTAACGATCTGGAACGACCCGAAGACTATATTTTTCGCTTTGTGCTGGAAAAAAAAGAAGGCCAACTAATTGCCAGACAGGACCAGCGCCCCCCGGACATCAGCTTCCGGGACGCTTTTGCCGACCTTTGGCAGCGAATTCTGGGTCAGTAGGGGGGGGGGCATAAAAAAAGCCACTGAAGCTGCCCGGGCAGCTTCAGTGGCTTAATCATGACAGAAACCGACGAAGTCGGCAACTACCTATAATTTTTATGAACCCTGCACCAGCAAGGCCACCTGATTATTCATAACCTCGATGAAGCCTCCTTTGATGGAAAAGCGCAGCTCAACACCACTCTGATTACCGACCTTTTCGGTGCGACTTTGCTGATCAAAATAAGTGTAATCGCCCTGGCCGGTCACAAGAGTCACCTCGCCAGCTTCCAAGGAAGACACAATGGGTGCATGGTTTTTCAAAACCTGAAAAGCGCCCTGCACACCCGGTACCTTAACAGACTGGATATCCCCTTTGAAGATCTCTCTGTCCGGTGTCAAAACTGTGATTTGCATAAGCAAGAATTGAATTCTTGCCTGCCCGTCTCTCAACAGGCAGGCAAGAGCGGAATTTTTTAACCAACTTCAGCCAACATCTTCTTACCAGCTTCGATAACATCGTCGATGGTACCTTTCAGGTTGAAGGCAGCCTCAGGATACTGGTCTACCTCACCATCGATAATCATGTTGAAGCCCCGGATAGTTTCCTCGATAGGAACCAATACACCCGGAATACCCGTAAACTGCTCCGCTACGTGGAACGGCTGTGACAGGAAGCGCTGTACGCGACGGGCACGGCGTACTACCAGCTTATCCTCATCACTCAGTTCTTCCATACCCAGAATGGCGATGATATCCTGCAGTTCGTTATAGCGCTGCAGAATGTTCTTAACGCGCTGCGTAGTATTATAGTGAAGTTCACCAATGATCTTTGGATCGAGGATACGGCTCGTAGAGTCGAGCGGATCCACGGCAGGATAGATACCCAGTGCTGCAATTTTACGGCTCAATACCGTCGTTGCATCAAGGTGAGCAAAAGTTGTTGCAGGAGCAGGGTCTGTCAAGTCATCGGCAGGTACATATACTGCCTGTACAGACGTGATAGATCCGCGCTTGGTAGAAGTAATACGCTCTTGCATAAGGCCCATCTCCGTGGCCAGGGTAGGCTGGTAACCTACCGCTGAAGGCATACGACCCAGCAGAGCTGACACCTCAGAACCTGCCTGCGTAAAGCGGAAGATGTTGTCAATGAAGAAAAGGATATCACGGCCACCCATAGGATCGCTCATATCACCATCGCGGTAGTACTCTGCGATAGTAAGCCCTGAAAGAGCAACCCGCGCACGTGCACCGGGAGGCTCATTCATCTGGCCGAAGATGAATGTGGCCTTGGACTCCTCCAATTCCTTCATATCTACCTTGCTGAGATCCCAGCCGCCTTCCTCCATGGAATGCATAAAATCTTTACCGTAGCGGATGATACCCGCTTCCAGCATCTCGCGCATCAGGTCATTACCCTCACGCGTACGCTCTCCTACACCGGCAAAAACCGAGATACCATCATAGCCCTTAGCGATGTTATTGATCAGCTCCTGGATAAGTACGGTCTTACCAACACCAGCACCACCAAACAGACCAATTTTACCTCCTTTGAGATAGGGCTCAATCAGGTCAATAACCTTAATGCCTGTGTAAAGCACCTCCTCCTCGGTAGACAGCTCCTCGTAGGCGGGCGGTTTGCGGTGTATAGGACGGGCATCTGCACCCTTCGGCACGTTGCCGATACCATCGATTGCTTCCCCAACGACATTGAAGAGGCGACCCTTGATTCCCTTACCGATGGGCATGGCGATAGGAGCACCGGTGTCGACAGCTTCCGTACCGCGTGAGAGACCGTCGGTAGAATCCATGGCAACTGCGCGCACACTGTCTTCTCCCAAGTGCTGCTGAACCTCAAGCACCAGCACATCACCGTTTGGTCGCTTAATTTCCAATGCATTATAGATCTCAGGCAGCTTAATTCCCTCACCCGAAAAACTTACGTCAACAACTGGTCCGATGACCTGCTTAACATGACCGATATTTGCCATAATGGTTGTAGTTATGGTTGTTCCTTAATCGCGGGCAAAATTACGCTTTTTCGCTGATTATCAAAAACACATTCTGTTTTTCCTGCCTGTCCGTTTTAACAAAACGCCCCTTGACCTTATCGCCGGTTGTACAATCAATTGGCTATTTACTTACTGCTGGTTCATTTAATTTTACATAGAGAACGTAACATTGTTTTTCATTTTGAAATTTCAGCTGTTTTTCAAGCTTGATTTTTTTTCAGCCAATACCTGACCCGTATGTGGAAAACTCAATTTTATTGCGATCTTCGCCATGGATGACAGCCAATGTAAGCGATTTGGACACGCAACCGGATAATCAGCAGCCTGGCTGGGGAGACTGGGTCAGGATAGCACTCATAGGCAGTAGCAGGGCAGAACTGCCCGCCTCTTTGCGCGATCTGTTGACAGCTCAAGGGCTTTGCAGCGCAGAAGAGGGTGAGGCGGAGCAAATCCTGCTGGCTGCAGGCAGCCTGCCGCTGCTGCAGCGGGCAGCGGTAGCGGCTGGCTTTTACCAGACACCACTGCCCCCGCCTGCACCAACGGAGTTGCCGACAAAAATCACGCCGGCAGCAATACGACTGCTCGATACCATCCTATCCGGCCAATACCCTCAGGCTTTACGGGAGTACTTACATGTAATCGTAAAATACCAACAGCCGCTGCCGCCTGAGCGATTGCCCGATCTGCTCGCTCTGGACGTGCGCCAGGAAATCACCCGGCAGCTACTTGAAAAGGCCGTCGGTTCCCGGGGCTGCTGGTTACTCCAAGAGCAACAGGTCAGCCAGCAACGCGCACTTTCTCCGCTGGCTGCGCTGACTGCCCATTGGCGAAAATTGCGGGAACAACAGCCCGCCGATGCTCGCCTGCTCCTTGCAAATCAGTGGCAGGGTATGCCTCCGGCGGAGCGAAGTGCAGCCTTGTTGACGCTGGAAACAGGACTGTCCATGGACGATGAACCCTGGCTTGAATCCTGCCTCGATGATACGCGCAAAGAAGTAAGGATGGTAGCTGCTGCGCTGCTGCAGCAACTGCCGGAGAGCAGACTTTGTCTTCGTATGTTTGACCGGCTGAATCCCTGCCTCCGGCTGTCCGGCAACAACATCTGGCAGCTCTCGCTGCCAACCCGGCCCCCTAAAGAGAGCGAGCGCGACGGAATTTTTCCTACCGGCAGCAAACTCCCCGGCGGACTCCCTTTTTCCTGGTTCGAACAACAGCTGGCCTGTGTATCCCCGACCCGCTGGGAGCAACTTTTTTCCGGCCTCACGCCTGCTCAGTTACTCGCCGGAGCCGTCGCGCACCCGCAGGCTGAAAGAATCTGCCGGGCACTCATCATCGCCACAACTCGCTACCCGAACGAACCGTGGGCAATCGCACTTCTAACTCGATTGATCAACGAAACACTCCCAATCCGCCTCCCCGACAAGTCAGTCGAAGAATTGCTCGAAAAAGCCCCCTTGAAGTTTTTTGAACAACTCATTGGTCAGTGGCTGACAACTTCTCCGGAAGAGGGTATCATTCCGGCTGATCATCCGGTGCATCACTGGCTGCTGACCAGCCCCCACCCCTGGCCAGCCAATCTGGCCAGCCTCTTCTGGAAAGGGTTTATGCGTATGGCCGCCAAAGCAGGCATGAGAGCCTGGTCTTATGGGCACTACAAGTCTCTTCTCGTCCGATGTTCCTACCACGCGCCTGTGCAAATGTTTGATATATTTAAAAGGGACTGGCAACTCGCAGCCGCTGGCTTCGGTGCCTGGAATGCGGACGTACAGCAGCTGTTGCAGGTTTTTGCCTTCCGCAAGGAGATGCGCAACCTGCTTTCCGCTGACAAGCAACTTTAGCAGCGGCCTTTTTGTTACCAATAGACAGGTCTGAATTTGGTTTTACGAATCCATAAGCATGGCGAAATTCCATTGGCAGTTGGGCAAATTTGGTGGCGTGCCGCTTCAGTTTCACTGGAGTTTCGTGCTGGTATTTGTATGGATTGTCTATAGCAGTTGGCAGCCGGAGCAGGGAATTGACCTGTCGGCCTTATTCACACTGCTCATCTGGGTGGGGGTAGTCTTTTGCTCGGTGCTGCTGCACGAGTATGGACATGCCTTCATGGCGCGGGCAGTGGGGGTAAAAACCGAAAAAATTGTGCTCTTTCCGCTGGGGGGAGGGGCTTTTATGGAAAAAATGCCGGAAGAGCCCGGCAAAGAAATACTCATCGCTGTAGCAGGGCCGCTGGTCAATGTCCTTCTGGCTGTTGTCGCTGCCCCCTTTATCTGGAGTGAGGCACAGAGCAACCGGAAAGCCATGCTGTTACACATGATTGATCCCGAGAGCAATGTATCTTTCTTTGGGGTCGGTCCGCTCGATTATTTCATCGTGCTGCTCTTCCTGATTAATCTCCTGCTTGCTTTTTTCAACCTGCTGCCTGCCTATCCGCTCGATGGCGGCCGCATCTTCAGGGCAGTCCTGAGCTGGTTTCTGGGTCGCACCCGGGCTACACTGGCTGCAGCCATAGTAGGTATGGGCTTTGCCGGCCTGTTTCTTACCTATGCCTTTTTCACAGAAGACTGGATTTTTGGAATCGGAGCGTTGATGGTAGGTGCTGTTGCAGCTTATGAACTCCTGGGAACCATCCGCAGATCCCGCCGACCACAGCCAGATCTGTCCGACTTAGTTGATCCGAATTTTGTGCGTATCTACTCCATGGACTCCATGGAAGCCGCCTGGAATATGGTGGACCAAAGGCCTACCAGCGTTGTGGTGCTGAATAACTGGCAGGAAATTGTCGGTGTTCTGCCCGCCTCTGCCTTTCAGGAATGGCAGGCGGCCGGCTCTCCGGACAAAAGTGTTGCTGACTACCTCAAATCTCAGTGGTGGGCGGCCGATATACAGGACAGCCCGGCAGTTGTATACCAGCAAATGCAACAACAGCAGCTGCAGACAGCGGCTGTTTTTCAACAAAATAAATTTGTCGGTATCGTCAATATTGCCGGTTTGGAGCAGCCCTGATTCACACGCGCCTCACCGCCTTTTACAAGCCTGCCTGCCGACAAAAATCACTGATTTTCTGCTTATTTATCATCTCTTTCGTCATTGCGCTGCATGACAAAATGAACGAACTTGCAGCTACAGGCCGCAATGGTTGCCTGTTTGTCCTAATCTTACAGTAAGCGCTATGAAAAAAGATATGCTGGCTACTCTAGCCTCCGAAATCAACCATCCGTGCGTGACTATCTCTATGGTTACGCACCGCACCCACCCTGAAAATGTACAGGATGCCATCGTGCTGAAAAATTTGTGCACAGAAGCCGAGCACAGGGTATTGGAGGTGTATCCCAAAAGATCAGTTGCCCCCCTGCTGGAAAAGCTTGCTGCGCTACCTAAAGAGATTGATCCCAACTACAACCTCAGCAGCCTGCATGTTTTTCTGTCAAATGACACCAAGGAGGTTGTCCGGTCTACATGGCCCACAGAGCACAATGCCGTTTTTGTGGATGATACCTTTGCTATCAGACCGCTGATCAAAGAGGTCAATCGCACAGAAAGTTATGTCGTCATGGTGCTTTCGCTGGGAGGTGTACATTTGTACGAGGCAGAAAATGATGCTATCCTGCGAGAAATTCGCGACGACGTATTTCCAATAAAAGCCAATACACACTATTACACCATGCCGGATAAACTGAGCGATAACCGGCTAGTGGAAAATGCCCTTCGGGAGTATATCAATGAAGTCGACAAGGGGGCTGGTAAGCACTTTCTGCAGACACAGCAAAAGTGTGTGGTTATTTGCACAGAGGATAACTACAACCGCTTGCTGCAACAGGCAGACAGGCCTTCTATCTACTACGGGTTTGCCCATATTGATTACAATCAAACGTCCGTTCCCCACCTGGCCGAGCAGGCCTGGGCAGTGGTAAAAGAGCAACAGCATCACCGACGGACAGAAGCTATCGGGGAAATGAAAGCGGCTGTTTCACAAGGCAAAGTACTCACAGACTTACAGGAAATGTTCCGGGCAGCCAAAGACGGCCGGGCTGATTTACTGATTGTCCACAATAATTTCAGCCAGGCAGTACGCATGATTGATGACTATTCTTTCGAGCTTGTCGACGATCCTGCTATTCCGGGTGTAGTTGATGATATTACGAGCCTTATCGGATGGGAAGTCCTGTTGAAGCACGGACGCACCATCTTCACCAGTCAGGACGAAATCGCTGACTTGGGGCCTATAGCACTTAAAGTGAGGTACTGATTATTATTTTGCCCGAATGCGCCGGCTAGCCGGCGCATTTTTTTTTCAACCGTATTTTTTATCCTGCCAAACCAGCTACCTGTTTGAACGGCCCGCCCTGCCAGACTGTTTATGTTGAATACTGTTGTTTTCCTTCGTGTATAAACCACTAAAAGTCTGCCAGTGCCTTTCAAACTACAATCCGCATACCAACCAACGGGTGATCAGCCACAGGCGATCGCCCAACTTATTGACAATATAGAACAAGGGGAGCGGGCACAGGTACTGCTCGGCGTCACCGGCTCGGGCAAAACTTTCACCATGGCCAATGTAATTGCGGGTGTCAATAAGCCTACGCTCATTCTCACCCACAATAAAACCCTCACGGCCCAGCTCTATGGAGAATTTCGCGATTTTTTCCCCGAAAATGCTGTGGAATACTTTGTTTCCTACTATGATTATTACCAGCCGGAAGCTTATATATCAGTCACCAATACCTACATCGAGAAGGATCTGCAGATTAATCAGGAAGTAGACCGCCTGCGGCTCCGCGCCACCTCCAACCTGCTGTCGGGGCGTCGCGATATCATCATTGTAGCCTCTGTGAGCTGCATATATGGCATGGGAAATCCCGAAGACTATAAAAGCGGCATCATACGCATTCAGAAAGGACAGGTTATTTCACGCAATGCTTTTCTCTACAGCCTGGTGGGCAGCTTGTATTCGCGTACCGAGACAGACTTCAAGCGGGCAACTTTCAGGGTTCGGGGGGATACCGTGGATATCAATCTTCCGTATGTTGAATACGGATACCGCATTACATTCTTTGGTGATGAGATTGAATCCATTGACCTGATTGAAATAGAGAGCGGCAAGCGCATATCGTCTTTGGATACAGCGGCGATTTTTCCGGCCAACCTCTACGTTGCTCCCAAAGAGCGGCTTGGCCAAATCATC
>JAUMBM010000034.1:0-5002 GCA_032115735.1 Saprospiraceae bacterium | reverse complement strand
CTACGGGACTACCCACATTCCGTCCCTACGGGACTACCCACATTCCGTCCCTACGGGACTACCCACATTCCGTCCCTACGGGACTACCCATATCGCGGCCCTACGGGTCTACCCACATCGCGTCCCTACGGGACTACGGAAAACACCGGGGTTGTTGTTTTCTACCCACATTCCGTCCCTACGGGACTACCCACATCGCGGCCTTACGGGACTACCCATATCGCGGCCCTACGGGACTACGGAAAACACCGGGGTTGTTGTTTTCTACCCACATTCCGTCCCTACGGGACTACCCACATCGCGGCCCTACGGGTCTACCCATATCGCGTCCCTACGGGACTACGGAAAACACCGGGGTTGGTGTTTTCTACCCATATTCCGTCCCCACGAGACTCCTGGAAACAACCGGCGCAAACCAGATTGTCGCATAAAATCGCTGATGCACCTAGCATCCGATGAAAATTGTCCAACAAATAAAGGTGTTCTTAAATATTGTGTATTTTTTAATACGACAATTTGATCTGCGCCCGGCGTATGTGTATAACGATTTACCTGAATTACAGCCAGTTCAACCGGATGTTGTCGATTTGTAAAGCCTTCAATTTTTGTTTGAGCTGCGCCACCAGCAGATCGTGACCTTCGATTTTGGTCTCGTGCGTCTCCACGACGATCAGGTCAATTTTTTTATAGGTGCCCTTGTCAATCAGGCTGTGCAAAATTTCTATCTCGGCGCCTTCTACATCAATTTTGAGCAGATTGACGCGCCGTCCTAGTTTTCTGATAAAAAACTCAAGATCAATAGCTTCTACTTCGACTTGGCTCTCGTCTTTAACGTTTTTCTTTTGTTTCAGCAGGGAGGAGCTGACCGTGAAATCCATCTCATCGCCCGTGCGGTCTTTGTGGAAGTAGATGGGCAGCTTCTTGTCTTCCGTCCATACAGCCTGTTGAAAGAGCTGCAGCCTGGGGTGTTGCCCGAAGCGGGCGGTGAGGGCAGCGTAGGCCAGTGGGTCGGGTTCAAAAGCGTAGACGGTACCGCCGGTTGCTAAGAATCGGGCGGTTATATCTCCGATATTGGCTCCGCAATCAATCAGCACGGCATCTTCTTTCAGGCCGGCCAGCAGCGGGCGTAGTTTTAGGTTGGTCAGGGCAGTGGCGGCACGGTTCAGTATCCAGCGTTGTAGTTGGGCGTACTTGTAGCGAGTCATACAGCGGAGTTGAGACGATCACTTGCCCCTGAAGTAATGCATGGCAGGGGCATTTTCTGCGGTAAAAATAGTAATCCTTTTGGTTTGGGCATCTCAATTGTTGCATTTTGCTGCCCAAGGCAGCAAAATGCAACAATTGAGATGGGCCTGCAGGCACTGCGCCGGCTACAGCCCGCGCAGCGCCTGCAGGAATATTCATACTGCTTTCGGCGGCTAAAGCCGCCGAAAGCAGTATGGGAGCTTGGCCGCGGGCAGGTTTCATAAAAATAACTTATGGATAAGTTAAAAAATATAAATAGATATATATTATCAAGAATATTGAATTTTGCGACATCTTAACAAACCAAATAAGCAATGAAGAGAATTACAGTCGCAAAAGGAGACGGTATAGGGCCGGAAATCATGGATGCTACCCTCGCCGTCATCAAGGCTGCCGGTGCCCAGATAGAAATTGACGAAATCGAAGTGGGTGAGAAGGTCTATCTGGCGGGCAATACTGCTGGTATTGCTAAGGAATCGTGGGATGTGATCCGTCGCAACAAGGTGTTTCTCAAGGCGCCTATCACGACGCCGCAGGGCGGGGGCTACAAGAGCCTGAACGTAACTACGCGCAAATTTTTGGGTCTGTATGCCAATATTCGTCCTTGCATGAGTCTGCATCCTTTCGTGAAGACCAAGCATCCTGAGATGGACATCGTGATTGTGCGGGAGAATGAAGAGGATCTGTATGCGGGCATCGAGCATCAGCAGACCGATGAGGTGGTGCAGTGTCTCAAGCTGATCAGCCGCCCGGGTTGTGAAAAGATTGTGCGCTATGCTTTTGAATATGCGAAGCAATATGGCCGTAAGAAGGTTACCTGCTTTACAAAGGATAATATAATGAAGCAGACCGACGGTCTGTTCCACCAGGTATTTGACGAGATTGCCCGGGAGTATCCCGAGATAGAAAACGAGCACTGGATCATCGACATCGGAGCGGCTAAGATGGCTGATACGCCTGAGGCTTTCGACGTGATTGTGATGCCCAACCTGTACGGAGATGTACTGAGCGATGTGGCGGCACAAATCGCAGGTTCGGTAGGTTTGGCGGGTTCTGCCAACATAGGTGAGGAGTGTGCCATGTTCGAAGCTATCCATGGGTCTGCCCCTCGTCGTGCGGGTCAAAACATGGCCAATCCATCGGGCCTGCTGCAGGGAGCCATTCTGATGCTCAACCACCTTGGTCAGACGGAGGTAGCCGAGAAGGTGCAGAATGCCTGGCTGAAGACCATCGAAGACGGCATTCATACGTACGATATCTATAAAGAAGGGGTCAGCAAGCAAAAGGTGGGCACCCGCGAATTTGCGGAGGCGGTCATCAGCAACCTCGGGCAGCGTCCTTCGCAGCTCAAGGAGGTCAGCTATGCCAACGGCACGACCCTCAATCTGCCCAAATACCAGCGCAAGCCGGCTGCTGTCAAGGAGTTGCAGGGTGTTGATCTGTTTGTCCACTGGCGCGGGGAAAGTCCTGACGAGCTCGCCGAAGTGGTTCAAAAGCTCAACAGCGAGCGGGTACAGCTCAGTATGATCACCAACCGCGGCATCAAAGTATGGCCGGAGGGTTTTCCGGAGACTTTCTGTACGGATCACTGGCGCTGCCGCTTTAAGCCTGTCGAAGGCGCGCAGATCAGCAAACAGGATATCATCGACCTGCTGGCCAACGCACTGGGGCAGTCGATCGACGTAGTCAAGACAGAGAATCTGTACGCTTTTGACGGTAAGCCTGCCTACTCCCTCGGACAAGGGCAGTAAGGAGTTGCTGTTTTTTTGATTTTTGAAAAAAATCAAAAAAACAGCAACAGATATAGCGATTTTTTTGCCGCTGCAGCGGCAAAAAAATCACGAGACCCTCTCGGGAAGAAGTTTTTATTGATGAATAGTATTAACAGTCAGGGGCTGTTCCGCATCTACACAGTGCAGGGCTGCCCCTCTTTTTTTGTGCGGCGGCGGCCGCCAACCCCGTCACACATTCCACCAGAACGTCCACTTGGCAATCAGCGCCCGGTTGCGCAGCTGGAAGGAATCGGTCAGGTAGTTGTCGGTAAAGACGATGAAAAAATCGGAAGCGGGACTATACCGCCACTGCACCCGCAGGTTGAGATTGACGTTGCGCGTCTGGCTGTTGAGTTGCACGAAATTGGTGAAAAAAAGTTTGTTACTCAGCGTCAGGTCAATCCGGGGGCCAATCAGCCAGAGATTCCATTGGCTGTTCTGCAGCTGAAAGGGTAGCTCAGGCGCTTCCTCAAAAGTAATGTGATTGTAGTCCATGGTGAGGGCAAAAGAAGCTTTGGGCTGTATGCGGTAGCCAACAGAGCCGCCGAGCCGCAGGCGGCGGCCGTCGGCATAATAGCCGCCATAGCGCCAGTTGACGGAATAGGTGAGCAGCCGCTGGGGGCGCGAGACAAACTCACCACCGGTCGACACCCAGCGGTGCACCGTACCCCTGTCGAGCTTGTAGCCCGAAAAATTGGTCGGGTCAAAAGGATCGAGCAGCCGCACATAGTCCCGGGCCGTCCACATCCGCAGCTCAGCGCGATTCAGAAACTGGAACTGGTAGATGAAGACGTTGGTAAACTCCGTAGGGCGGCCTTCGGTGCTCAGGTAGTAAAAATTGCGCAGCTGCGGGCCGTGGCTCAGCAGGGGTGAGGATTTTGGAAAAAAAATGCGCCCCACGAAGGAGTTGACAAACTGGTAGCCCGTACGGGGCACAAAGCCTACCTCTGCGCGGTAGTTGCGGCCAACATTTTCGTATTGAAGCCCCGCCGACCACTTGCGGTCGTTGTAGGTCAGGTTGGCAGCCATCACCTGATCGTCGGTCTGCACGCCCGGGCTGAAGGACTTGAGGTACATAGCTTTGCCTGTCCAAAAGTTATTGGAAGACAATAGGTTGTACTCAAGCCCCAGATTGCGGTTGTAGCGACTGCCGGCAGGATTGGCAGCTGCCTCGGGCAGACTCTCCTTGTTGACAAGCAGGGCAGTGATATTAGAGCGCCGAAAGAGCTGCCGCTGCAGGGCAGCGATGGCAAAATTTTGCCGTGGCAGCCCCTCCGCCTCCTTGGCAGCCGTCTGCATATCCATGAGCCCGATCCGCCAGTTTTTGTTGAGCTTACCGCTGAGGCGGGCACCGTAGTCTATGTTGGTATTGAGCCCGATACGGCGGGAGAAGAACGGCCGGATGCTGCCGTAGCCAAAATTGGTAAACAGGTCGCCATTTTCGAGAAAAAACTGCCGCCGCTCAGGGAAGTAAAGCTCAAACCGATCGAGGTTGGTCTGCTGCTGGTCGACTTCCACCTGAGAAAAATCGGGATTGACGGTCAGGTCGAGGTTGAGGGATGAAGTGACGCCTATTTTGGCATCGACACCGGCATCGTAGCGAAACTGGTCGGCCTGACCGGTCGTGAAATCTTTGGCCGTATAGCCGAGTGCATAAGGGATGACCGATATATTGGTGCCCGCCCGCCGCGGTGGCTGCTCCCATACCAATACCCCTGTATACGCCAGTGAAGCTGTCGGGAACTGCCGCGGCACCGGCGCCCAGGCCGACTTTTCGGTCGTTTTGAGATCCAGCCGGCTGAAGTTGATGCCCCAGCGGTCGATACCTTCTTTATAGCGGAGGGTTTTGAAGGGTACCGCCATCTCAAAGATCCATTTATCTTCTTCGGTATGTACAGCCGAGGTCCACTTGTTGTCCCAGCTCAGGTTGACCGATCCGCCCTCAAATATGAGCCCGTCCCACTGCGCGCCTTCGGCATTGGAGC
>JAUMBM010000033.1:0-5778 GCA_032115735.1 Saprospiraceae bacterium | reverse complement strand
AAGAAAAAACCGTACCAGAAACCGAAGGCCGCCCACAGGGCTATACCGCCAAGAATGCCGACCACTATGAGGGCAAATCTTACATAAGGATTGATAATGAACATGATACTCGCCTGTTGCTGATTCCGCATCGCGGGCACCTGCCCGCAAAGACCGGAAATGTTTTATGAATAACAAAAATGTGTCCGCAGTGATTATGCCCAGGGACTTTTTCCCTGCAAAAAGACACATTATTTTTTACTTATCCTAACAGATTTTCACCCCTGCAGCAAAGATTCGACTAGACCGCAGCAACCCGTCCACGGCCGGCCTGCAATAACCAACTGAGCGCCATCACCAGCACGCATCCAATGAGGTTGAGCCACAAATAGGCAATTTTGACCACCCCCACTACCGGCAAGGGGAACTCAGTACTGCTGACGGCAAAAAGCAGGAGAATGAACACCTCCACCACCACTGCCGCCTGCAGGACGGCCCTGCCGCCAACCCGCGGCAGGAAAAAAGCTACCATAAATATGCCGAGGATAACACCGTAGAACAGGGAACCGATGATGTTGACGGCCTGAATGAGGTTTTCAAAAAGACTGGCCGAGGCGGCGAAGGCCAGCGCTATGCCGCCCCACAAGAGCGTAAACCACTTAGCCGCCTTGAGATAGTGGGCGTCATCGCCGTTTTTGACGAAAAAGCGCTGGTAGATGTCGATGACGGTGGTTGTAGCCAGTGCACTGAGCTCAGAAGAGGTCGAGGACATGGCGGCTGAAAAAATTACCGACAACAGCAGGCCAATCATCCCGATTGGCAGGTATTGCATGATAAAGGTGATGAATACGTAGTCGGTATCCAGGGTCTGCGCCTTGGGATCTGCACTTTTAATCAGCCCCCGGGCTTCTTCACGCAGTTCCTGCTCGCGCTTCGTTATGACCAGCAGTTGCTGCTGTCTTTCGGTAACTAGCTGCTCGTCAGCCTGATCAAGCCCACTGATCATCTCGTTGACGGCTATCTTGCGCTGCTCAAAAAGGTTGGAGTGACGTTCTTCCAGCAGTTGCCACTCGTGCACCAGCGAGGTCTCGCTCACCTTCTTTATGTTGGATGCGTTGAAATGCAGGGGTGGCTTTACAAACAAGAAAAACACAAATACCAGGACCCCGACAAACAGGATCAAAAACTGCATCGGCACTTTGACAATGCCGTTGAATAAGAGTCCCAGCCGACTCTCTGTCAGGGATTTGCCGGATAGATAGCGCTGTACCTGCGACTGGTCGGTGCCAAAGTAAGACAGAAACAAAAACACGCCACCCAGCATGCCTGACCAAAAATTGTAGCGATTACTGAGATCAAAGTTGAAATCAACCACCTCCAGCTTGCCCATCTTGCCGGCAATCGTCAGGGCGTCACCCAGCTGTACATTTTCCGGTAGTTGATTGACCATGACCACGGCCGCCAGCACCATGCCGCTCAGGATAATGACCATTTGCTGCTTTTGGGTAACACTCACCGCCTTGGTGCCGCCGCTGTAGGTATACAGGATGACGACCAGGCCAGTCAGCAGTATCATCAGATGCAGTGACCAGCCCAGAATCTGGCTCAGAATGATGGCCGGTGCATAGATGGTGATACCCGCTGCCAGCCCCCGCTGAATCAGGAACAACAAGGCCGTGAAGGTCCGGGTGCGCACATCAAAGCGATTCTCCAGAAATTCGTAGGCGGTGTATACATTTAGCCGGTAGTACAGGGGCAGAAAAAAGATACAAAGGATGACCATGGCCACCGGCAGGCCGAAGTAAAACTGGGCGAAGCCCATGCCGGACTCGTAAGCCTGTCCCGGTGTTGACAGAAAGGTGATGGCACTCGCCTGCGTTGCCATTACGGAGAGTCCGATGGTCCACCACTTGAGGTCTTTGTCACCCTGCAGATAACTGCTGGCCGACTGTATATTGCGGGTACGCCACATGCCGTAAACAGCAATGAGCAAAATGGAGCCGATCATTATCAGCCAGTCAATCCAATGCATATCAGGAGTAGTATCGGGTGAGCAAGTAAAATGCAATAATAATGAGGACGTGCAGTATCAGCACAATACCGTAGAGCTGCTGCCAGCTGCTGCCGATGGGGGGCTTTCCTTCCTGCTCGATTGGCTTCATAGACAAATAGTCGGTTAATGAAAAATGAGCTGCCAAATGAATAGCAGCCCATTTCTGATCTTGTATTTTGAAAGGTAATTAGCTCAATTTTAGGGTCTTCTGTATGTATCGCCCGTATTTGCGCCTGTATACCCTGTACACCCGCATCAGGTGGTTGTAGCTGTACTGATTGGAAGCATCGCCATGGATATGACCTACATAGCCCTGCTGCTTCATCCACTCTTCATTGTAAATCTTGCCGAGGTAGCGGCTACCGTGGTCGGGGAAGAGTGCAACCACCACATCTGAGGGCTTAAGCTGGTCTTTAATCAGAAAGACAGCTTCCATGGCAGAGCCGCTGGAATAGCCGAGCAGCAACCCCTCTTTGCGCGCCAGCGCACGGGCACGAATAGCGCTGTTGCGGTCGGTTACTTTGACAAAATCATCGATGAGGTCAAAATCTATGTTGTCAGGGATGATATTTTTACCCAGTCCCTCGACTTTGTAGGGGTACACCTCGTTGCGGTCAAACTCACCCGTCTGCCAGTATTTTTTGAGTACCGACCCATAAGCATCGACACCTATGATCTTGATATCCGGATTTTTTTCCTTCAGGTAGCGGGCTGTCCCCGACAAAGTACCACCTGTGCCGGCACAGCAAACGTAGTGGGTGATTTTGCCCTCTGTCTGTTCCCAGATTTCAGGTCCGGTTGAGCGGTAGTGGGCCTCAGCATTATCCGTGTTCCAGTTTTGGCGCAGGTAGAAAGCATTGGGAATTTCGGCAGCCAGCTGCTCGGCACGCGAATAGTAGGAGCGCGGGTCGTCGGGTTCGGCATCTGCCGGACAGACGACTACCTCTGCCCCGAGACTGCGCAGCAGCGACAGTTTTTCCTGCCCGGCTTTACTGGTGACCGTGAGCACGCAGTGGTATCCTTTGATAGCGCAGACCATGGCGAGGCTGTAGCCCGTATTGCCGCTGGTTGCTTCAATGATGGTATCTCCTTTTTTTATGTGACCGCGGCGCTCAGCCTCTTCAATCATATAGAGCGCAATGCGGTCTTTGGCAGACTGGCCGGGGTTAAAAGCCTCCACTTTGCCGTAGACCGCAGCCGGGATGATCCCCTGAGACATGCGGCTGAGCTTGATAAGTGGCGTGTTGCCGATAGTAGTAAGAACACTTTCATGTTGCATAGCCGAAGGAATTAAAATCAACAAATGGCGTAATCGCCCCCTTCAAACCGAGATACCTGTAAACAATAAAACGCTGCCTGTCGGTTCACGCTTGGAGCCGATTGTTGGCAATCATAAGTTCTTTATCGCCAAAAATACATCTTATCGGGTAATAATCTTACTTTTGCTTCTATATTTTATTGTGCGGTGTGGTTGGTTTTGCTGTCAGCTGACGCAAAATTCCCGAAGCGTTTTCTGCAGAACCACATCGTTCAACCAGGCTGACAGCGGCTTCATGCGCAAAGACAGCGGCAGTTTTTGGGGCGGGGTAAGTTTCATTTATGCATTGCTGACATGGCAACCATTCAGATTGTTTTAAAAACCAGGCTCATTCTCTACAATCGTGGCAGTATTCTGCTGCTGCGACAGACAAAACCCAACGGGGGCAACTATACCTTGGTAGGGGGAAATATTGAGCGTTTTGAATACGCCAAGGGCTGCCTCATACGAGAGGCAGAGGAGGAAGCGGGTATTACATTGCGCGAAAAGGACCTGCAGCTGGTGCATGTGCTGCAAAAAAATACGCCCACGGAGCAGCGATTTGTCTTCTACTTCAAGGCTTACCGCTGGGAAGGCAAGCTGAAGGCCAAGGAAAAAAATAAATTTACGGACGCTGAGTGGTTTCATCTCGATGAACTGCCGCGCAACCTGACCGCCACGGTCCGCCACGTACTGGAGGAATATCGCAAAGGGAATCTCTACTCGGAGATCAAAAAGACTCCCCCCGTACTGCCCAGGTAGCTAGCAGCACCAATAAAAACGCCCCTGGCGCAAGCCAGAGGCGTTTTTTTATTTTCCAAAGCCCTAGCTCCTCGAGCTGGCAAGCTTGACCGCATTGGAGCGGCGACTGCGGCCGTTGGCTGTTGTTTTTTCAGCACTTTCAGCCTCAGTACCCGGCTTGGCGCAGCAGGTAGCGCCAGCGGCAGACTTGCCGGCGCAAGCAGCCGGCTGCTGCGCAGCCTGATCGCTCTTACCATTGCCGTCAGGCGTATTTACAGCCAAAGCATCGTAGCTGTTGGTATGCTGATTGTAGCTTACCTGTGAGTAGGTAGTGATACCCGTCTGGGCACTCGTTTCTTTGCGGAAATAGGTGACTGTTCCGTCCTCAGCCACTCTTTTCTCAACGTCAGCAGCAGCAGTTGAAGCTGAACCGCCCTTTGCACAGCAGGATGCTCCTGCCGACTTGGCGGCTGAGCCACTGCACTGCGCACTCGCCTGAACTGACACAAACAGGCCGGCAGCGATGAGCAATATGGATATTCCTTTCATAAGATGATGGTTAAATTACACTACAAATATGTGCATTTTTTGTGAACCATCAAAGGATTAACCTATAATTAACTAGAATTTAAGTCCTACACTGAAAGTGAGGATGTTATTACGGCCTTCTACATTTTTAAAGAAGTCCGTCAGGCCAATTTCGTAGTTGAGCTCTGCCGTCAGAAACAGGAAGTCGATGCCCACGCCTGCATTGCCGCCCCAGGTGAAGCGATTGAGTTCGTCAAGCTGGTAGCTTAAGGCCGGCAGATTGTTTCCTTCCTTTTCGGTAATGCCCAGGACATAGGCCGGCGTCACACCGCCTTTGAGATAAAGCCCCAGCAGGCCGTTGTCGCCGGTGAGCCGGAGGCCCAGGTTGACGGGTGCACGCAGGCTCTGTACGGTATTTTCGCTGGAGAGGTCGATGTTGTTGGGTTGGTCGAGCCCCTGAATCAGCCGGGTAGTGTAGGAGTAATAGTGAAGACCCGGATTGAGGAAGATGATACCATCGCCCAGTCGCAGATCTATACCTGCATTCCAGCCGGCTCTTGCTTCTGCTTCGGCATTGATAGCGGTCAGATTGGCATCGAGGGCAGAGGCGTTGACACCTACCCGGGGGGTAAATTTTACCTGTGCAGCCAGTGGGGCGAGCGTTGCGAGCACTATGGCGCTTAGCAGCAGCAGACGAATGGTCATTTTCATAATTGAAAAAATTAGCTTAGAAGAATGAAGGATAGCTTGTTTTGCGAGATAACGGCAGCGGCTGCTGTTTTATGACACGGCGCTTGGTTAAAAAGTGTTAAAAATTTTTCTCAGGCCATCTGGCCTGAGCCCGCGTCCGGCCCGCTCCACACCATAAGGCTGCGATCGTCACTGGCGCTGATGAGGGTGGCTGCCTCCGGCAGCCACAGCAGCTTATTGATGCTGTGGCGGTGGCAGCCGTCGCGCATCGTATCAAAAACTTTCAGCAGCTCGAAGCTCTGCGCATCCCACCACTTGATGGTTTTGTCTCTGCTGGCACTTATAAAACACTGATTTTCATTGCAATACTGCAGATCATTGACAGTAAACCAGTGCGCCTGCAGGCTGTGCAGCGGCTGCTGGCTGTCATCATCCACCGCCCACACTTTGATGAGGGCATCCCTGCCGCCACTGACGAGCCGCTGCCCGT
>JAUMBM010000032.1:0-4309 GCA_032115735.1 Saprospiraceae bacterium | reverse complement strand
TTCAAAGACTGCCTTAGCCCTGAAGTTCATGATGACCGGCAGCACCAGCCCTGTACCTACCGATATATTTTTGCCAATGGCAAAATCCACCTGGTTGTAAAAAACCATGGTGTTGCGGTAGACTGTATTGCGCTCGGGCAGGAAGCCGGTGGGGATGACAAACAGATCTTCGCCCCCCATGTACTGCACCTGTTCGCGCACAGCTACTTTGGTGACGGGCGGAGCAGGCTCGCCGGCCGGGCGCTCGCCCTGCAGGCCGAGAAAGGCAACCTCTCCGAGAGCAAAGGGGATGATCTGCCGGTTGCTGCTCATTTCAAAAGAAAGCTCCGTGCCCGATATGCCGATGGCGCGGCCGACGATTTTGTCGCCCCGCTGCGTATGCAGCACGTGTACCTGTGTCGTGTCTCCCCAGATAATTTTGTTGCTGATAACCGTTTGCGCCTGCAGGCTGCTGGCCAGCAAAAAAAGGCAAAAGAAGATGGCTGCTGACAGCAGCCTGCTGCTGCTAAGTCGTATGCGCCCTACATGCATTGTCATAAACGAAGTATTGTGTCAGTGAAACCAGGTTTGGCCTGTCGGTTCTGTCGGAATACAGCTTATTTGAGCCCGAAAGTAAACCTATCTGGTGAAATTTTGTATTAATTTTCAATAACTTTAGAAAGAACCGATGCACAATTCCAGTCATCTGTCATCAGAGCAGGGCTCCGCCCAAAATACAGAGACAGCCTCAGCTACCCCGGAGGTTGGGTCGTTATTTCCGGAATGGTCATCCGGTGATATTAAGAGCCATAAGCCCAGCTTTTTGTTCTTTATATTGGGCGGCTTTTTCATTACCAACGCGCTGGTAGCCGAATTCATTGGCGTCAAAATTTTTGCGCTCGAAGATACTTTTGGCTGGAAACCCTTCGACCTCCAGCTATTTGGCCAGCCGGGAGCTCTGCAGTTTTCTGCAGGCGTGCTCTTATGGCCGATTGTGTTTGTGATGACGGATATCATCAATGAATATTATGGCAAGCGAGGCATACGTATGCTGACCTTCCTGACGATGGGACTGATTGTCTATGCTTTTGTGATGGTTTTTCTGGCCATACTGCTGGCGCCTGCCAGCTGGTGGGTGGGACAAAATGCAGCGCAGGGTGTGCCCGATATGCAGGCTGCTTTTGGCGCTGTCTTTGGGCAGGGACTGCTGATCATCGTCGGATCAGTGGCTGCTTTCTTGCTGGCACAGCTGGTAGACGTAATCTCTTTCCACCGAATCAAAGCACTGACGGGCGAGCGCATGATCTGGCTGCGGGCCACAGGCTCAACAGTTGTCTCGCAGTTGGTCGACAGCCTGGTTGTGCTGTACATTGCCTTCAAACTGGGTCCTTCGCTGGTGGGCAATATAGAGCCCTGGAGCTGGAATCAGTTGCTGGCAGTGGCTACGATACAGTACGCCTATAAGTTTTCGTTGGCGTTGCTGCTCACACCGGTGGTGTATGTCATGCATGGCGTGATGGACCGCTTTCTGGGCGAAGAGCTGGCGACCAAAATGAAGGCGGCGGCGAGTAGTTGGAATTAAGGCTGCATGTTCTGGTAGCTGAGGCCTCCGGCCTAGGCTGTCAGAAGCACTTTTCCGGTAAGCTATCAGCAGCAGGTACACACTTTACCGCCAAAACAGCTTACCTTTGCAGTTCAAAAGAACGCAACTGCTATGGTTTTCCAGATAAGTGATACCCTCCTCATGGTGCGCCCTGCTCACTTCGGTTTCAACGAAGAGACCGCGGCCTCCAACGCATTCCAAACCAAAAATTCCCTGCTTTCCAATGAGGAAATCAGTCGCCTGGCACTGGCTGAGTTCGATGCTTTTGTAGAAAAACTCCGCGCTGCAGGTATCCGTGTGCTGGTGGTAGAGGACACCCCCAGCCCGCTCAAAACGGATGCTGTTTTTCCCAACAACTGGATTACCACGCACAGCGATGGTGTTGTAGTTACCTATCCTATGTACTCGCCCATGCGCCGCCTCGAGCGGCGGCGGGACATCATCGATCAGCTGTCGGAAACCTTTGTGGTCACCAACTGGCTGCGGCTAGAGCAGCATGAATCTGAGCAGGTTTACCTCGAAGGTACGGGAAGCATGATTCTCGATCGCACCAACCACATCGTCTACGCTTGCCGGAGTGTGCGAACTGACGAGCAGCTGCTGCGCGAATTTGCCGACGGTATGCGCTATCGCACAGTGGTTTTCGATGCCGTCGATCCGGCCGGCATGCCTATCTACCACACCAATGTGATGATGGCGATAGCGGATACTTTTGCCATCGTATGCCTCGACAGCATCACCCATGAGACTGAGCGACAGGAAGTCATCCGCAGTCTGGAGTCTACCGACAAAGAAGTCATTCCGATTTCTTATGATCAGATGATGCACTATGCCGGCAATATGCTGCAGGTGCGCAATGATCAGGGGGCGTCTTTTTTGGTGATGTCACAACAGGCCTATCAATCACTACTGCCTGCACAACTTGAGGCCATCCAGCACCACTCGCAAATCCTCTACAGCGACCTGCAGACCATCGAAAAATACGGGGGTGGCAGCGCTCGCTGTATGCTGGCAGAAATTTTTCTGCCGACCAGGGAGTAAGCGTTTGTTCTTAAGTAACCATTAATGTTCTTTTTCCAGCCGGAAGGTCATGCGTTTGATACGGTCTTCCAGCTTCTCTGAGCTCAGTCGTTCGCGCAGGCGATCTACAATAATCGGAAATGCAAAGGGCGTTGCCCGTGCAGGCTGTGTATACAACAGCCGGCTGCTGTTGATGCGCTCCATGGCCTGCCGCAGTCGCCCCTCTTCCAGCTGAAAGGTCATCACCTCCTCATACGCCTGCAGCAACAGCAGGCTGTCGGGCTCGTAGCTACTAAACACGCTGAAAAATAAACCTGCGTTGGCCTGCAAGTGCCTGTCCGGCGCTTGCTTACCCGGAAAACCTTTGAATACGAGGCCAGCTACGGTGGCGATTTCCCGAAAGCGGCGTTTGGCCATCTCCACCTGATTGATGCAAGCCCGTATGTCCTCACCAAGCCCTTCGGTACTCAGCAAGTCCGGCAGGTCAGCAGCCCCCACAGGCAGCGGCTGATCACTCAGCAACTCGAAGCCGTAATCATTGACAGCCATGCTGAAAGTGATGGGCCTGCGACAACTGATGCGGTAGGCCAGTAAAGCACTCAGCCCTTCATGTACAAAGCGTCCTTCGAAAGGATAGCAAAGCAGGTGATACCCCTCCTGATCCTGAAAATACTCTAACAGTAATTCGTCTGCCTGCGGCAATGCAGATCGTTGCTGCTGTAGTGACAGCAACGAGCGCACCCCTTCCATCTCCGGCTGTAGCCACTGCCCACGGGCAGCTTCATCCAACAAAGCACGAATCTCAGCGGCCAGAGACGAACTCAGCGGCATGCGCCCGCCCGCCCAGGAGGGGATTTTTCCCTTATTCGCCGTACTTGCCCGCACAATGGCCGTCATATCCCGAATCCGCAGAAATTCCAGACAGCGACCAGCAAACATAAAGGTATCACCAGCTTTGAGCTGCGCAATAAATCCTTCCTCGACATGCCCCAGCATTTTTCCCGCCTGAAAAGCTACCGGCAGTAAGTTTTCACTCAGTATGACACCAATATTCATGCGGTGCTTTTGGGCTATCCATCGGCTGCTCACCCGCCATAAACCCGATTCGTCGACCACCACCTTTTGATACTCGTCACGACTGCCAAAACACTTACCTCCGGAACGAATGAAATCCAGACACCATGCCCACTCTTCATCGCTCAAACTTGCGTAAGACCAGGTCTGCCGCAGATGCGGCAACAGGCTTGCCGGCCGGAATCCGTCGCCCACCGCCAGAGTCACCAAAAACTGCAGCAGCACATCAAATGACCTGACATAGGGCTCCCGGGCCTCTATGCGTTGCCCGGTCATGGCATTGCGCAAAGCCGCGCCTTCCATGATCTCCAGTGCATGTGTGGGCAGCAGATAAATGCGGCTCACAGCCCCCGGCTGGTGACCGCTTCGACCGGCGCGCTGTAAAAAGCGGGCAACACCCTTCGGGCTGCCAACCTGCATGACCGTTTCTACCGGCCGGAAATCAACCCCGAGGTCGAGGCTGGAGGTACACACAACCACCCGCAACCGCCCGGTGTGAAGATTTTCCTCCACCCAGTCGCGGATTTCGCGGCTCAGAGAACTGTGATGCATGGCTATTTCCCCTGCCAGCATGGGCTCAGCCTCCAGCAGTGCCTGGTACCAGGCTTCACACTGTGCACGGGTATTGGTAAA
>JAUMBM010000031.1:0-4957 GCA_032115735.1 Saprospiraceae bacterium | reverse complement strand
CTGGCGCTGATACGTAAGCCAGCCTGTCTGTCCGGTATGTAGCGCAGCCCTTCTATTTCACTACCTTCAACCCGAACCCGCTGGGCTACACCTCCTCCTAACTCCAGCAATCTCAGTGTCCCGATTGGAAGTCCGTTGGCCCAACTAGCCAGTACGTCTACAAAGAAGTACCGATAACTAGATTCGCCCACTTCCGACTTGCTACCAAATTGTCCTATGGCCGAAAATCCGCCACCCGTACTCGCCGGTCGAAGTCCTGCAAACCATACTGATACCGATCCGCTGAATCCGCAACCGTACACCTCATCGTCTTCATAAAAGTCCATCCCTCCTTCCAACCCCCACGCACTACAACTTGCCCTGATTTGTATGCGTTCAACTTCCATGGCTCCGTATTCCCAACGGGCATGAATTCCTGTTGATACCAACTGTCCTTGTATACTAAGCCTCCCGGCCGCAGAAATCGCCTGCATACCCTCACTCAAGCTTATCCTTACGTCAAAGCTCAAGTATGCTTCTCGCCCGTCTCCTGCCGAATGTAATCGTATAGTATTGAAGTGAAGCCCAAAATTTCCCAAATGTGCATCTACCTGTCCCGGGACACCCCAGTGCCCTGACTGAAGATAGGGAGCCACCGTACCTAGCCGCAAATTCTCAAAGGCAATTCCTGATGCCTCGAAGGCCGCTGAACGCCTCGTTTCATCCCGTACCGATAGCTGACCGTGCAGTATTGCCTGTGCCTGCAGCGATCCTCCGGAGCCATGATCAATGCGGATAGATGAATTTGGGTGAAGATTGATCCGCGCTTTCCATACGGCCGCCTGATAGCTGTCTTCCACATACAAACTGAATGCATAGTGCCCGCCCGCCTGCAACAGCGCTTTGTAAGCAATGCATTCATCGCGGGCAATGGCTGTTCCCGCATCCTCCCCGCTCAGCAGAGGCAAATGAACCAAACCGCCTATCCTCGCTTCCCTCAGTTGCATCGCCATAATATCAATCTGCAGGCTGTCTATGGCAAAAGCCCAGCTTCCCAGCTCGCCTTCCTCAAGTTTCAGCAGATTGGTGGCGGTCACTTTACCTGTGAAACCTTGATCGTCAATAATAATATCCGTGGCTTGTACCTGCAGACCGCTGATAGGCTGCTGTGAAAATCTGGCAGGCATACCTACTCGAACAGCTTTGGCATACAGCCCTCGCCATAAAGGGGAAACTTGCTGTCCTTCTCCCCATGGACTCTCGTAATTGTCCGGAAATCTAAATTCAGGGGCATTCTCCTGCTCACTCAGGTCCAGGGTAATGCCCTCCAGTGTCCAGTTAACATCTTCGATACCTACCACAGTGAATGGACTTACCTGCTGCAACTGCATGATAAAATCCCATGAACGCGCTTCCAAGGAAAAACCGGCATGTACCCTGCTGTCAATACCCGTATTGCCAGTCGCACTGATTTCTGTTCCAACAGGTAATAACCAATCTCTGCTGAAAATTGCATACCCTTCAACTTGCAGGGATTTAAATCCTTGGCAATCAACTGTTACGTAGGTGCCTCGTCCCGCTGCTGTGGCTGCCGAAAATACGATCCGCGCTTTTTGATCCCGCAAGTCTATACTGTAATCTGACAGTATTGACAATTGTGTATCCGACAGGAAAGCAGCCCGTCGGGAGAAAGCCACGTTGTTGGCACCAAACACAGGGTCCTGCTGCTGATCGGGTAGGTCAATTTCCAGTAGCAGGTCAATTTCCGCTCGCTCAGGGAGTAACCTCATCGCACTGATAACCAGTGTATAGGTAATATTTCCTATGTTTGTCTTTATCCCTAGTGGCAAGTCGGTAAGCGACTCGTCTGTCAGGCTTTCAATGTAACGGGCTCCTTCTTTTACCCTGCTTATCAGCTCTCTGGCTTCTTCAATTTTCCGCAGAATTGCCCTGTCTGTTCGTCCGATATCACTCATATCATCTCCGCCTGCCGGCCTCGCGGCCACAACTAGGGTATCCGCTATGCCTGCTCTGACTGTACCCACCAACAGTACAGTCATTACCACATTCATCAACCATTGCTTGACTGCTTTCATTGTTGTCTTGTTTATTTATTGCCAGCTATACCGATATTGGAGAGCCAGATTCCAGTCCCTGACAGGCCGGGCGCCCGTACTCCCGGCGCGCATGTCAGCTATTCTGAGTGATAAGTATTGTTTCTCTGCCAGTGTGAACTCCATTTCTATCCAGGACTGAAACACATAGGTATATTTCCGACCAGTGCCTCCCTGCTGTAAGTATGAAAGACCTCCATTTATCGAGCGCTTCCCGAGCATACTTAGGGTCGTGGAAGGCCCTGTCATCCAGTGAGCTGCTGCTGCTGTACGGTTGTGATTGAATATCCAGTTGTTGTGCCATTGCCAGCGCTCATCGCGCAACAGGCATTGGTAGCTGAGCAAGGCATTGACAAATTGATTCTCATGCTCCAATAGAATTTGGTTGTTTTCCAGCGTTCGGGCACGTTGCATTGAGAGGGAAACCGACAGCATATTGCTCGCCTGCTTACCAGTTAGTGTATGTAGAGATAACATCAAGCTGCCGTTGGTCTGTAGCCAAATAATAGAGTCCACATCTACTATGGGGACACGGGTGAGCCGATAGCGCTGTGTCAGGGAAAAATTAGACCAGCTGCCGCTTAGGTTTGTTTTTTCTGAAAATTTGGCAGCCAACGTCAAGGCGCTTACTAGTCGCTGCTGCTGGTTGCCCGCCCGAGGTCTGAGTCCGTTTTTCTCCATACCAATCTTGGCATCCAGTTGCAGCCGTCCGTTTTTTAGGGGGTGTTGTACCCCCAGGCTAGCCCGCTGTAGGTCATTATTGAAAAACAAGGCTCCCAATGACTGATAGCCGGGGTCAATGTGCTCATAGGCAATCTGATAGCTGCCGATTTGTGGACGGTATGCCAGCTTGGCCGACCAGGCATTATGAGCGCCTGTGGAGGTCCGCCATCGGATTAAGCCCAGACCAAGGCTGTTATCATTCAGTTCAGGACTCTCCGTATTCCGTGTCAACATACTTCGGGCAGCTTCGGTCTCCACAAAGATTTGCTTACTCAGCGCTTGCCGCCATTGCATGCCAACAATCATATTCTCTTTCGGAGGACCAAGCACAGCCATACTCAGACTGTCGATGGTCATCTGGCCTCGATCTCGAGCCTTGAAGGCGTGTACTGCCAGTCGTCGCTTACCATCGTCATAGCCGGCTTTGGCGCCCCAGCCATAACGCTGGTAGGTGGCGGCCACCGACTGCAGGGCGTCAGCATCTTCGCTCCGAAATGATTGTATCCTGCCGCCAATGATGCCCAAAAACCAATGTCCAGGTTTTAATTCTACTCCCACACCACGTATGTTGTGGTTTGACAACGAATAGTTGGATACTGACATACTCCTGTCGCCCAAGTGCAGACTCATCCACTTGTAGGTGGGACTCAGTCCCAACAAACGGTAAGACGGCAATTGGTAGGTAGCGTTACCGTCACTCCAGGCAAAGGCCAAAGGGGCTTTGATACCCATATAGCGGATGAGCAGGTTTGCCTGGGCTCGCAGACTGAATGCATCTGCCCGTGCTGCTAAGCCCCGTATGGCATTGGTCTGTAGTGAGGAAGATAAATTGCCGCTGATGCGGAAAGGGTTATCAGCTCGCCATCGGGACAGCATCGATGTAGTTGCTGCCGTGGGCTGCGATGACCCGCTATGGGTTTGACACAGCATCGCCAGGACGAGCAGCTGCAGTAGCTGTCGAAGAAGGGTATTCGTTGACATACCAGGGTATTGCTAAATCATTAATGGGGGTGGATTGCCTGAGGAGTCTGAAGGATCCGTTTATCAGTAAATGTCCGTCCGCAGTCGGTACTGGCCGCGATGCGTGCTTATCCACTGTCTTACCACAGCAAGCGCCTGCTCATAGTCAGGGGTAGCTAATTCCTCAGTAAGGGGATCCCAAGGGATTGGAAAATCTGCAATCACGGGCGCCAGCAGCTCCATCAGCCTGTATGCACAACTAAGCTTGTTGGTATTTTCCATTGCAGCGTCACTACAGCTACGTTCATGCAAACTGATAAGCTTTAGCAAATATTGCACGGCAGTGTCCTGTCGCACATATACCAGTAAGGGGGCATACCTATAAACAAATTCATCATTCAAAGGCTTTTCACTTATTGCTCGTATCATCTGCCCGAGTAATCGCTTATCGCCACAGCGAACCAATGCCAGTTGTACGGATTCCGCCCGGCTACCTCCGGGTGTACATTGCGCAAGTATTTCCCGCAGGGGCTGTTCCATTTGTAAGCTGCCTGCCAGCAGTACCCACTCGCGCCAGTGTGCTGGTTGTTTATGTAATATATCAGCCAGCATAGCTCGTGTGTGCATGTCCCAGCAGAGCAATGAATAGTTCTGCAGTTGTTTCACAAGCTCGTATTGCCTGCCAGTTGTTGCCGTTGAAGTTTCCTGAAGCAGCACCGGTAATGCTGCGCATGCCCGGCCTACACCTGAAGACAGCAGCCAGGTGATCGTCAGTAGGCCGCACAGTTTGCTTTTATAGGTCGTATTTCTGTTGGGAGTCATCTGTGTTTACTGAATTTGTATGCAAAATAGAGGTTCTTTTGCGATCGCACAATAGGCTGCAATTGTATGAAAAACAATGATTTAATTTGAAATACTTTGAAAAAAATCCTGCTGCTGAGCACAATAAAAAAAGGGTCTGCATGCTATATGCAGACCCTTTTTGATTGCAGCAGCCCGACAGTACCAAGCCGCCGGGCATGTTCTTAGCGAAGCATCGGATCGCGCTCAGGCGCGTTCTTCTTCTTCCCTTTAGTAGCCTTCGCCAGCTCAATGGCCTTGTAGGCATTCACAATACCACCAGTCACGCACAGCCGCGTGAAGGACGCTTTCTCACCTTCACTGCCCGGAATATTCACCTG
>JAUMBM010000030.1:0-4119 GCA_032115735.1 Saprospiraceae bacterium | reverse complement strand
ACGCCCCAGCCTTCTTCCGCGGGTAAAAAAATCCCGGAAATGTTTGATGCCGCTATCGATGGTCAGTTGAAAGCCTTGTGGCTCATGGGAGAAGATGTGGTGCAGACAGATCCCAACACAGCCAAGGTGCGGCGGGCGCTCGCCGCCCTCGAGCTGCTGGTGGTGCAGGAACTTTTTATGACGGAAACAGCCCAACTGGCAGACGTGGTATTGCCGGTAGCTTCGTTTTTGGAAAAAAGCGGCACTTTCACCAATGGAGAGCGCCGTATCCAGCGCGTCAATGCAGTCATCCCGCCGCTGCCCGGCACCAAACCCGACGGTCTCATCCTCACCGAAATTATGAACCGCATGGGCTACCTCCAGCCACCCTATGACCCGGCGGCCGTACTGGAGGAAATCAGCCAGATTGTTCCTTTCTTCGCCGGCGTTCGCCGGGATATGCTGGGCGACAATGGCAAGCAGTGGCCCATAGCACCGGACGGGCAGGATACACAGATTCTGCACCAGGCATCCTTCAAAAACGGACAGGGCGTATTTGCCTTCTTCGACTGGCGTGCCTCGGCAGAAATCACGGACAACCAGCAAGAATTTCCGTTCATCCTCACGACCAATCGCGAACTGGAACACTACAATTGTGGCGCTATGACCCGGCGCACCGACAATGTGGCCATCCTCCGCGAAGACAGTCTGCTGATCAATCCTGCGGATGCACAGCGCTACGGCATTGCCGACGGAGATAAGGTCTGCGTACAAAGCGCCCGTGCCAAAGTAGATATCAGTGCCCGGCTAACGGATGAAGTGCGGCCAGGGGTGCTAAGCACCACTTTCCACTTCCCGGAGATCATGATCAACAACCTCACATCCGACGAGCACGACTCAGAGGCACTTTGCCCCGAGTACAAAGTCGTCGCCGTGCGCATACGCAAAAGTCGTGGCCGACAGCCTGCATAATTTGCGGGCGCTTTGCTTTGGGTATTTTTAAGAAAGTCTTACATTACGGCCATTATTCACGAATGGAAGGTTAGCTTTCTATGACAGGCACAAGTACAGACAAACAGCATTTTCTGCGCAACGGGTTCGCCAAAGTGGACGGGCTCATTTCCATGGAAGCGGTAGAGCATCTCCGTGGTTTATACGATGCATTGCTCAACGATCGGGAGCTTACGCAAGGGCTAAGGAGTGATCTGGGAGGCGGAAATGGTGAGGAAAAAGTCGAAAAAATCACACAAATTATGCGCCCCAGCCTGGTAGTGCCGCAATTGCAGCAGAGTATCGCCTACGCACGCGCACTCGCCTGGGCAAAAGAGACATTGGGGGAGGATATGGAGCTGGACTTTGATATGCTCATCAACAAAGCGCCCCATACCAATACGCCTACCCCCTGGCATCAGGACGCAGCCTACTGGATTAAAATGCCGGATAAGCGGGCGGCAAGCTGCTGGATCGCGCTGGATGAGGTGTATGCCGACAATGGCTGTATGTGGTTTGTGCCGCGTGAAGACGACAAGACTGACATCAGAGAGCACCGACCTGCCACCGCCGGCGGGGCATTGGTCTGCGAGGCAGATGAGTCAGAAGCAGTCTGCGTGCCGCTCAGCCCGGGAAGCTGCACTTTTCACGATGGCTACACCCTGCACTACAGCCGTGGCAACACGACCGACAGCCAGCGCAGGGCACTCATCCTCAATTTCAGACCCCAGGCGATGATCGATCTTGAAAGAGCGCAGGGAATGGATCATACCGGAGAGCGCAAGCTGCGTAATGAGAAAAAATAAAGGGCTGTTGCCAAAGTATTTGGCTGCCAAAGCGGCAAATGCAAAGGGCTGTTTTTGAAAGTTTTAGACGAAAACTTTCAAAAACAGCCCTTTGTACACAGTACTCACACGCAATCAAAACAGCAAAATCATGGCCATCCCCATGTTGTTAGCCCTGCAGTTGTTGGCCGCACCCATCGCCGACAGCCTGCTCCTGCCGGAAGTGACACCGCTGGCTACCGCACTGCCTGCCGGCAGGGGAGCTCCCGCCGAGCGGCTCGTGGGCTTCCGGATGGTCGTGCACCAACAGGCAATTACCATCACAGAACTCAGTTTTTCGCTGGGAGAGCAGGTAGATACGGCAGCCGTCCGCGACCTTAGCCTGGTATATACGGGTGCACAGCCACGCTTATCACAATCGGCCACCATTGCCCGGACGACCGCCGTCCGGCAGGGAAAACTGTCTTTCGAGCAAGTGCTGCGCCCGGGGGAGCACTACTTTTGGCTCACGGCCCAACTGAGCCCTGATGCGCGGGAGGGTAGTCAGTTGCAGGCAAGCATTCACGGCCTGCGCAGCGACCGCGAGTTACTCACTTCGCCCTTGATGGGCAGCGCGCGCTCCGTCATACTGGCACACGAATTGTTATTTTCCGGTGGTGATGACGGCTCGGTCAACTACCGCATACCGGCTGTCGTGAGCGCTGCCGACGGCTCCGTCGTTGTAGCCGTAGACGCCCGCGTAGATGCACCGGGAGACCTGCCCAACAATATAGACATACGCATACGCCGCAGCACCGATCTGGGCAGCAGCTGGTCGGCGCCAACGACCCTTGCAGATTTTGGGTCCTTCGGCGCCAGCGATCCGGCCTTGGTCAGAGACCAGCGCACAGGTGACCTTCTGTGTATGTTTGCATCCCACAGGGGACTGTTCGAATCCACAGCGGCCGATCCCATACGCTTTCAGGTGTGCAGAAGCAGCGACCATGGCCAGAGTTGGTCACCGCCGCAGGATATGACTGCACAAATCTACGCCCCCGGCTGGGAGGCAGCCTGGCTGGCCTCCGGCAGTGCCCACCAGCTGCGCAGCGGCCGGCTGCTGGGGGTTGTGGGCGTGCGGGAGCAAGGGCGCGGGCGGAGCATCAGCAATGCTGTCATCTACAGCGACGACGGCGGGCATCGATGGCACTACCTGCCTGCCATCGCCAGCCAAACAGGTGACGAAGCCAAGATCGTCGAGCTCGATGATGGCAGCCTGCTCATGAATATTCGCAACCAGACGCCCGATTGCCGACAGATTGTCCGAAGCACAGACGGCGGCCTCAGCTGGTCCTCTCCCCGTTACGATTCAACGCTGCTAGATCCGGCTGTCAACGGAGATCTGTTGCGCTACTCTTCCACGGTCGATGGCGCTGATACCAGTCGGCTGTTGTTTGCCATCGCAGCCCACCCGCAGCTGCGGCGCAACCTTACCATTTTTATGAGCTATGACGAAGGCAACAGCTGGCCCGTCAGAAAAGTGCTGAACACGGGCGATGCCGCGTATGCAGCCTTGGCTCTGCTGCAGGACGGCAGCATTGCCTGCGTGTACGAAAACGGGGAGTACGAACACTACCAGATCTACTTCGCCCGATTTTCCCTCCCATGGTTGTTATCCAACTGAGCACAGCGGTGGGGGCTGATGCCATCCGAAAGCATTTTGAAAAAATGCTCATTTATTTTTTCTATCAGAAAATTTGACTAATCATAGCATGAATTTTGGTTGTAAGCCAAATAATAATTGAAATTTTGGGTAAAAATGTATTTTTGCAGGGTATTCGCCTCTTGCCTTCCTTTAGCGCTGTTGATTACCAGTCGATGGCAAACGCGGCTCCGTGGCCGCCTTAAATCTTTCCCATACGATGACCATTACCATTCAACGGCTCAACATGGATAACTCCTGGTGGGTCGACTTCAACGGAATCCGTTTTTTGATTGACCCTTGGTTGCAGGGCGTAGAGGTGGACTTCTTCCCTTGGTTCAACACCCAATGGCACCGGACGAAGCCGTTGGACCCGGAGGCTGTTCCGCCTTACGATTTTGTGTTGATCACTCAAAAGTATCCCGATCATTTTCACGAACAGACGCTGCTGCGGCTGCAACCGGCGAAGCTGCTCGTACCCGCCTCCATTGAGCGCAAGGTAAAAAAATTGCTGCCGCATGCGGAAGTGCTGCGGCTGGCGCCGGCCATCCCGCAGGTGTTTGGCACGCCACTCAGCCTGCATTTTTTACCCACCAGCCGCCGCATCGATCCTATATACGACGCGCTGCTGCTGCACAATGGCGAGGAGTCCATTTTCATCGCCACGCACGGCTTTGACCTAAAGCC
>JAUMBM010000029.1:0-12731 GCA_032115735.1 Saprospiraceae bacterium | reverse complement strand
GCTTTCCATGGTCATCGGTCAGAACCTCGTAGTCAATGAGTCGTATTTTAAGTCGCAATATCTCTTGCAGCAACTTGCGGTTGTATGCTTGCTTTTTAATCGTATGAGAAAAAAAACAATAGGTTTTACCTGGGATAAGTTGTTCAACAGGAACTTCTTTGATGCCTAGCAGCAGGTCGCAATGGCTAAGATCTTCGACGGGCTGCAGGCCTGCGGCTGCATATTCCTGATCGCTGAAAGCACGAACAGAAGAAGACTGAACAGATACTGACAGTTGGTGATCGCCTATGAGGCGCGCAGCTTGTGCCGGCGACAGGGGTACCCGGCGGTCGGGTGGTAGCTTTCCTTCCCGAATGAGGCCGATTTTCATTTTCCTACGATTTTCTAAGCGCTGTACGCGCAAGGTTCATTTAGTATTGGGCCTTCTGGGGCAAGCTTGCCACAGAAGCGACGCAAAAGTAAAGTATTTGCCGAAGCTATGTGTGTGATTCTGCTCATCGACCAAAAAAATATAATAGGTTGCCTAAGGGCATATATGATAATTCTCGTAGCTTTCGCCTTCATCATTAGGTAGCTATGAAAAAAGCAGGATTTATTCTCGGGCCCGCACTTTCTTGTATCATGCTGCTGTTGCCGGTACCCGCTGAACTCAGTGCGGAAGCCTGGCGCGTACTGGCACTCGCAGCCTGGATACTGGTGTGGTGGATCAGTGAGGCTATGCCTATCGCGCTCACAGCCTTGCTGCCGATGGTAGGTCTTCCCTTGTTGGGAATTGGCGATATGAAGGCTTCTGCTTCGCATTACGCTAGTCCTATTGTATATCTTTTCATGGGTGGCTTTATGCTGGCATTGGCAATGGAAAAATGGGCACTGCACAAACGCATCGCGCTGACCATTGTGAAGTTTACAGGCACCAATGCCAATGGGATCATTCTGGGATTTCTGCTTGCAACGGCATTTTTGAGTATGTGGATCAGCAATACGGCTACGACTATCATGATGCTGCCTATTGCGCTTTCGGTGATGGATTTGTTGGGTGCAGAGGGGGGCTTACAAGATCCAAAAAAGTTGAAGGCTTTCAGTACCAGCTTATTACTTTGTATTGCCTATGGTGCTAGTATTGGCGGGATGGCTACCATCATTGGAACGCCGCCCAATGTGGTATTTGCAGGTTTCATTCGCGAGACCTATGGGTACGAAATATCCTTTGTCAACTGGATGATGGTAGGGATACCCTTTAGTTTTTTGATGCTGGCAGCTTGTTATATTCTGTTGGTGTATATCATATTACCCAATAAAATTGGCACATTTCAGGGTGCCAAGGATTTGATAGACAAGCAACTGAGTTTGCTAGGTCCGGCTAGTAAAGCTGAAAAAATCACGTTTGTCATATTTTTGCTTACGGCCATGGCCTGGATTTTTCGCAGCTCACTGAATGAATGGCTGCCATTTCGGTTAGGCGATGAAGAAATTGCGATATTGGCGACAATCGCCCTGTTTGCCACGCCTGTCGACTGGCGAAAGCAGGTATTTGTGCTGGAATGGAAAGATACTGATAAGCTTCCCTGGGGTATACTCTTGTTGTTTGGGGGTGGACTGAGTCTGGCTGCAGCGCTTAAAGAAGTAGGTATCATTGATCTGATTGGCACTGCTTTCACCGGAGCTGAGCTCAGCAGCTTTTTATTGATTTTGGGCGTCACGACGGTGAGTCTGTTTTTGACGGAAGTAATGTCCAATGTAGCGTTGGTTACCGTCTTTCTGCCAGTAGTAGCTGGTATAGCTTCCGCTTTGGGTATGCATCCATTGATGGTTTGTTTGCCCGTAACATTAGCGGCAAGCTGTGCATTTATGCTGCCTATGGGTACACCTCCGAATGCAATTGTGTTTGCAGGCGGGCATCTAAAGATGAGCGATATGGTAAAGTCGGGCTTCTGGCTTAATATTATTGCCATCCTTCTGGCTGCAGGTATGGTGAAATGGTTGGTGCCCCTGATTTTACCCGCGGGTTAAGAGTGCGATGCGGGATTTTTTCAACTATCTGCAGGTTCCGGTTGTTACTAGCCCAAACCTGAAGAAATCAGATGAAAACAATACGCTTGTTGTGCCTGTTTGTGGCAGGTATCGCACTTGCTGCTAGTGCCCGTGGACAGGAGCGCTTCACGCTAAGTGGGTACGTGAAAGATAAAAGTACAGTAGAATCACTCATCGGTGCGAATATATATGTGAAGGACAATCCTTCCAAAGGGACTGCAACCAATACCTACGGTTTTTACTCTTTGACGCTGGAAAAGGGTAGTTACGTCATCGTTTTCAATTATCTTGGTTTTGCAGATCAGGAGATAACCGTCAATCTCACCAAGAATACCAGCCTGTCAGTTGACATGGAGGAGGGTATTGCCCTGGAAGAGATAGTGGTCACGGCAGAAGATGTGCGCGCCAACGTCGAATCCACCCGCATGGGTACCGTGGAGACGCCAATGGAGCTGGTAAAAAAGCTGCCGGCTGTCTTTGGTGAAGTGGATGTGTTAAAAACCTTGCAGCTCTTGCCAGGGGTTTTGTCGGCTGGTGAGGGCAATGCAGGCTTCTATGTGCGCGGAGGAGGCCCCGATCAGAACCTGGTACTGCTGGATGAAGCACTCGTATACAACTCCGGCCACCTGCTCGGCTTCTTTTCCGTGTTCAATGCCGATGCACTCAAGAATACAACGCTCATCAAGGGGGGAATGCCTGCCCAATACGGTGGCAGACTCTCCTCTGTTGTGGACATTCAGATGAAGGAAGGTAACCAGCAGCGCTATGCAGCAACCGGGGGTATTGGTTTGATTGCCAGTAGATTGACATTTGAGGGTCCTCTCGTTCGCGACAAAGCTTCCTTTATCGTTTCTGCGCGCAGGACGTATGCACTGGATCTCGCTCAGCCCTTCCTGCGGCGCACCAATTTTGCAGGAACCAACTACTATTTTTACGATCTGAATGCCAAGGTCAACTATACACTCAGTGATAAGGACCGACTGTATGCCAGCGCTTATTTCGGGCGGGATGTATTGATGTATAAAAGTAGTGTGCGGGACTTTTTCTTCGACCTTCCTTACGGGAATGCCACAGCGACACTGCGCTGGAATCACTTGTTGAATGATAAACTTTTTCTGAATGTGTCTGCCATCTATAACGATTACGATTTTGGTTTTGGCGGTGGGCAGGGTGATTTTACGGTTGATGTCTTCAGCGGAGTGCGTGACTACAATATGAAACTCGATTTCGACTACTATCCGTCACCTGAACACCATCTCCGATACGGCGGGCAGTATATTTTCCACAAACTGACGCCCAATGTGACCCGTGCTACCAATGGGGAACAGACGTTCAGCAACAATCAGCGTTCTACTTTCGCTCATGAGGGAGCTTTTTACATTCAGGATGATATGAAAATTGGCAGTCGACTGGGGCTTAACCTGGGGTTGCGCTGGAGTTGGTTTACCCAGCTTGGTCCTTACGTGTCTTCGGTGGATGGTCGGGCGTATGGTGAAAAAGAACCCGTAAAAACGTATAACGGGCTGGAGCCGCGACTTGCCTTCCGGTACACGCTCAGCCCGGTGGCAAGCCTCAAAGCAGGAATTACGTTTACCAATCAGTACCTGCACCTGGTGAGTAACAGTACATCCACCTTGCCGACGGATGTATGGGTGGCCAGCAGTGAACGCATCAAGCCTCAGCGTGGTATCCAGTATGCACTTGGCTACTTCCGCAATATTGCGGATAATCGCTATGAGGTAAGTGTAGAAGCCTATTACCGCGATCTGCAGAACCAGATAGATTACCGGGAGAACTATGTCAATAACGTTGCCAGTGAGCTCGAGCGGGAGTTTGTTTTTGGACGCGGCAGGGCTTACGGACTTGAATTATTTGTCAATAAAAAGAAAGGTGATTTCACCGGCTGGATTGGCTATACACTCTCACGGACAGAGCGTATTTTTCCCGACATCAATGCAGGGCAGGTTTTTCCTGCTGTGTACGATCGAACGCATGATCTTTCATTGGTAGCCAGTTATCAGCCGCATCCTAAGTGGGAGATAAGCGCTGTGTGGATCTACGGAACCGGTCAGGCATATACTCCTCTGCGCAGTTTGTATTTTATCGACCAAAATTTGGTGCAGGAGTATGGTGTACGCAATAGTGCCCGGCTACAGCCCTATCACAGAGGGGACTTATCTGCCACGTATGTTCCCAAACCTAATGCCAAAGGGCGCTTCAGCAGCAGCTGGGCTTTTTCCGTCTACAATGTTTACAACCGCAGGAACCCCTTCTTCATCTACTACGATTTGGAGGCAGACGCCAATGCGGGTACGGCCCAGGCCAAGGCCTTCAAGGTATCTTTGTTTCCCGTTATCCCTAGTGTAACCTGGAATTTCCGTTGGCAGAGCAAATAACAGCGTGAATAACTGTACTTTTGTGGCCAAAAGATAGGTCGGATATGCACATCGATATAATTACGGTACTGCCGGAACTCCTGGAGAGTCCTTTTCAACACTCGATACTTAAGCGGGCACAAGACAAAGGACTACTGACCATAGGGGTACATGATCTTCGCCCTTACGGACTGGGGCGCCACAAGCAGGTAGACGACTACCAGTTTGGCGGTGGTGCCGGTATGGTGATGATGGTAGAGCCGTTGGCCAATTGCATTGATGATTTACTTGCCCGTCGCAGCTATGATGAAGTCATTTTTTTGACTCCGGACGGACAGCGTTACAACCAGCCTTTGGCCAACCGGCTGTCGATGAAACAAAATTTACTATTGATCAGCGGGCATTACAAAGGCATTGACGAACGCATTCGTGAGCACTACGTGACTATGGAAATTAGTATTGGAGACTACGTACTCAGTGGTGGTGAACTACCGGCTGCCGTGTTGGTAGATTCTCTCGGGCGCTTGCTGCCCGGAGTGCTGAATGACGAAACAAGTGCCTTGTTTGATTCTTTTCAGGACAATTTGCTGTCACCGCCTGTGTACACCCGGCCGGCGGAGTTTCGGGGCTGGCAGGTACCAGAGGTACTCACTTCGGGTAATTTCCCGTTGATTGAAGAGTGGCGATATGAACAGGCGCTGCGCAGAACGGAAGAGCGGCGACCCGATTTGTTGCAGGATGATGTAAAATGATCAGGGGGTGCAAGCATTCGCTTGCACCCCCTGATCATTTTACTCCTCTTCGTCCTCCAGCAGGCGAACATTGGTAGCAATCAACTGGCCGTCCTCATTGCGCTCGAGCGTATACTCAACCAGGTCACCGACCAGCAGGTCGTGAAAATCCATATCCTGCACGCTGGAATGATGAAAAAACAGATTATTGGGCGGGTAGCGGATGAATCCGTAGCCGTTTTTAAGGCTGAGTACCTCACCGGAGAGAATTTCACCAATGACAGGCGGTGGAAGGTCTCCGTCCTCATACTGTTCACCAATATCACCATTTTCAGCTGGCTGAAAAGATCGTTGTTTGCCCTCCCCGGGCACGAAAAGATCATTGATGATGGGGTCGTTTTTGCTTCGCCGCCCGTCAATCAGTTCGTGCATGGCCAGTGGATAAGTTACCTCATCGAGCAGCTCACGCGGCGTACGAGTCGTCATGGACTTACCGTGTTCGGTCGTAAACTCCAACTCCCACGATAGCAACATTACCTTAGTGCCCAGCGTATTAAGCTTTCGAATCAGCGGGAGGTAGTCACCGTCACCGGCAATGAGTACAACCACATCAATTTTTTTCAGGAACGCCTGTTCGTAGGCTTCGAGTGCCAGCCACACATCGATACCCCTGTCTTCCTTGCGGGCAGAGGACTGCTTCTGTGGCAGGTAATGCGTGACTATGCCCGCCGACATAAGGATGTCGTCGAAAACCCGGTCCCAATACAGTACGGAGCCTCGCTGGTACGCTTCCTGTGCGCTCAGACGACTTCGAAAGTAATGAGCGTCGACTATTTGGCAATAGCGGTAGGAAGTATTTTCTTCCATGGCGAGTTGATAGCGGATGAACTGATGCAAACCGCTGATACTTAGCCTTTTTCTTTTTGGGTGATCGTAATTGTAGTAATTACTGATGTGAAGAAAGTAACTGCCGTCGTAATAGACAGCAATCTTAATTGTCTTGTTCTGCATAAATTAAAATAAATCAGCTTTTTAATACGGAACCCTTGACTATTATCAGTAACAGGTATTTTTAATATTTGAATGGGTTCAAATGGGCCAACGGGCAAATTTTAGCAGCGAATTGATTTTTAAGTGCAACGCTTCAGCTAATATTCAGGAAATGGCGATGCAGTGGCAAATGTACAAAAAAGCATTAATCAGGGGGGCTAAATTATCAACAATTGTAGCTTACAGTGCATTTATCGGGCTAAAAGTTTCTGTACAACAGTTTCTGCCAGCCCTTGGCTGGTGGATGATGAATGGGAAAACCTGCGCAGGGGAGCCTGCGCGTCAGGAGCGTAGGCGGTGAAAACATGATAGTTACCGGCGGCATCTCTTTGGCAAAAAGCGCCCAGCGGAAGCTGACACCCACCTTCAAGTAACTGAAGAATTCTGCGTTCGACATTTGTGCAGGCTGACACTTCTGGATGATGGATAGGTCGCAGCGCTCTGCGGAGTTCTGTATCATCGCTGCGCAATTGGTAGGCGAGTACACCTTGCGCCGGAGCAGGAACAAACTCACGCGGATGAAAACGAATTACCTGAATATGGTTCAGGTCGATAGAAAGGCGGCTAAGGCCGGCAGCAGCCAGCACGATGGCATCGAGTCCCTCAGAGAATAATTTTTGGATACGGGTCGGTACATTACCGCGGATATCTACCGTCTGCAGCCCGGGCATAAGATCGTGGAGCTGTGTTTTCCGGCGGATGGAAGAAGTTCCAACGACTGCACCCTCTGGCAGGTTGAGGGGCGTATTGGATGTGAATGAAGCCGGATTAATCAGAAGCCAGTCGGCGGGATCTTCCCGGTACGAAACGCCAGCGATACTCAGTCCGGCCGGACTGGTGGTAGGCAGATCCTTCATGGAATGGACAGCCAGATCTACGGCTCCGGCTAGCAGCGCCTCTTCAAGTTCTTTGGTAAAGAAACCTTTACCTTCGATCTTGTCAAACCCCATATTTTGGATCTGGTCGCCCTTGGTTTTGATAATCACGAGCTCCGACCGGATACCCAAACCGGTGAGTTCCTGCTGCAGGTGATTTGCCTGCCAAAGTGCCAGCTCGCTGCCTCTCGTACCAATCCTAATGATCCGTTCCAAAGTATTTTTTGGCAAATATAGAGCAAAGTCTATGAATTTGCGTGCAAAGTACCATCAGCCTGCCGCAAAAATTATCTGTGACCAAGGGTTTTTTTTACCTTTGCCGTATGCAAATAACAGCCAAAGAAGTAGCCAATATTATTGGAGGGAGCCTTGAGGGAGAGCCGGAGGTTCTGATTAGCCGACCTGCCAAAATAGAAGAGGGTGGTGAAGGTACGATTTGTTTTTTGGGCCATGCCAAGTACGAGCCTTATGCATACACGACTACGGCCTCCGCCATCATTGTGGATCGCTCCTTTGTGCCTTCACAGCCACTGAAAGCGACCTTGATTCGGGTTGAAAATGTCCGTGAGGCTTTCACCACGCTGCTGCAGCGCTTTCAGGCAGCACAGGCCTCTCAACGAAGCGGCATTGCTGCTGAAGCAAGTATTGACCCTGCTGCGACACTGGGGGATGAGGTGACAGTCGGCCGCTTCAGCATAGTAGAGAAAGGTGCAGTTGTGGGTGCGGGAAGTGTGCTGCACGATCAGGTTTACGTTGGCGTCAATGTTCGTTTGGGGGAAAATGTCGTACTGCATCCGGGTGTACGCATATTGCACGATTGTGTCATTGGCGATCGCTGCGTAATCCATGCCAATGCAGTCATTGGCAGTGACGGCTTCGGTTTTGTCCCCGATCCCGATACAGGTGTATACCAGAAAGTTCCCCATCTGGGCAATGTTGTCATCGAAGCAGATGTCGAAATAGGCGCCTGCACAACCATTGACCGGGCTACCATGGGCAGTACGTTCATCCGCCGGGGCGTAAAACTGGACAACCTTATCCAGGTGGGGCATAATGTTGAAGTGGGGGCACACACAGTGATTGCCGCTTTAGCCGGTATTGCGGGCAGTACCCGGATTGGTGCGCATTGTCGCATAGGCGGCCAGGCGGGCTTTGTTGGCCACATTGAAATCGCCGATGGCGTGCAGATACAGGCACAAACGGGGGTTGCTGCAAGTGTTACGGAAAAAGGGAAAATACTGGCCGGCACGCCGGGTATGCCCTACAGTGATTATCTGCGCAGTTATGCAGTATTCAAGCAACTTCCGCTCATTTACCGGCATCTCAACAAGTGGATCAAAGGATGATTTTTACGCCCACACTCCGCTACGAAAGCTGAATTACCTTCCGGATCACTGCGCAAACGTCACGCCCAGCTTGTACTGGTTGTGTGGTATGTCTCCTAGTTAACAGCCTATTGTTTATCTTTGCGTTTTATTTTTCAGCATACCTTTGTTTTGGGTTATGAAGCAAACAACGATTAATCAGGCAGTATCAATCTCTGGTGTAGGTTTGCATACCGGAAAAGCTGCCACACTGACTTTCCAACCGGCGCCGGTAGACCACGGTTATCGCATTCAACGCATAGACCTGCCTGATCAACCCATCATTAATGCAGATGTCAGTCGTGTCGTCAATACAGAGCGCAGCACGACCATTCAGAATGGTCACGCCAGCATTAGTACCATAGAACATGTATTGTCGGCTCTTTTTGGGCTTAGAATCGACAATGTCCTGCTGCAGATCGACGGGCCTGAGATGCCCATTATGGATGGCAGTGCCGCCCCCTTTGTGGAAATCCTTCTGGCAGCAGGAATCGTGGAACAGGAGGCAGACAGAGAGTACTTCATCATCGACGAGCCTCTCACCTATCGCGATGAGGTGACCGGAGCCGAGCTCACAGCCATGCCGGCCGACGATTTTCAGGTGGTTTCCATGATCGATTTTAATTCGGCACTGCTGGGGCAGCAATATGCTATATTGTTGGATATCAAACAGTACGCAACAGAAATTGCTCCCTCGAGGACCTTTGTTTTTGTGCATGAGCTGGAGACCCTTTTTGCCCACAACCTTATCAAGGGCGGCGACCTGTCCAATGCCATCGTGATTGCCGATAAGCCTGTGGCGCAGGCTACACTTGATGAACTTGCCGAAAAAATGGGGCGTCCTAAGGTGGAGGTCAATGGTGAGGGTATACTGAATACGCTGGATCTGCATTTTCAAAATGAACCAGCCCGCCACAAGTTGCTGGATGTGATCGGGGATGTAGCCCTGCTGGGCGCTCCCATTAAGGGGAAGATATTGGCGACCAAACCCGGGCATAAGGCTAATGTAGAGTTTACCAAGATTCTCAAAAAAAGGTTGCTTGAGCAGCGCCGTCTGAAAGGGTTGCCCAAATACGACCCCGATGCTGAACCGGTGATGGACAGTGTAAAGATTGCACAATGGCTGCCACACCGCTACCCGTTCTTATTGGTTGACAAAATCATAGAATTGTCGAGCCAGCATGTTGTAGGGATGAAGAACCTGACCTTCAACGAAGAGTTTTTTCAGGGGCACTTCCCCAACAACCCGGTGATGCCAGGGGTTCTTCAGATAGAGGCTATGGCGCAGACGGGAGGGATCCTGGCACTTTCCGGTGTTGAAGATCCGGGTAACTGGGATACTTATTTTCTCAAGATTGAAAATGCGAAGTTCAAGCAGAAGGTAGTTCCGGGCGATACTGTCTTTTTCCGGTTGGAGCTGATGGCACCTATACGCCGTGGTATTTGTCAAATGCGCGCTGTTGCTTTTGTGGGTACGCGCATTGTTTCAGAAGCTGAGCTTACGGCTCAGATCGTCAAGCGCTCATAATATGAATACAGATCGTTCACTGCAGGCGGTTGATCCGTCGGCAACAATAGGCAAGAATGTTGTCATCAGTCCTTTCAGTTTCATTGACAAAGACGTTGAAATCGGTGACAACTGCTGGATAGGCCCTCACGTTACCATCTTCAGTGGAGCACGGATTGGCAATAATGTACAGATTTTTCCCGGGGCAGTCATTTCTGCCATTCCGCAGGATCTCAAGTTTCAGGGTGAGTACACAACAACGGTTATCGGTGACAATACCATTGTACGCGAGCATGTTACCATCAACAGAGGAACTGCACAGGCCAATACGACCCGGGTGGGCAGCAACTGTCTCCTTATGGCCTATGTGCATGTTGCTCATGACTGTCTTTTGGGCAACAATATCATCTTGGCCAATAACGTAAATCTGGCTGGTCATGTACTTATAGACGACTGGGCTATCATTGAAGGCCAGGTGGGCGTACAACAGTTTACACGCATAGGTGCTCACAGTTTTATTGCCGGGGGATCCCTGGTGCGAAAAGATGTGCCTCCTTTTGTGCGGGCTGCACGCGAGCCACTGGTCTATATTGGTGTAAACGTTGTTGGCCTGCGCCGTCGCGATTTTAGTGCAGAGCAGATTAACCACATCCACGATTTGTACCGCGTCATTTTTCAGAAAGGCTATTCCCTGTCCAAAGCCATGGAAGTAGTTGATGCGATGAATATAGAATCTGAAGAGACAGATACCATTATGTCTTTCATTAAGAACACGAAGGGGGGGATTATTCGCGGATTTCAAAGCAACGTCAATGGTGCCAACGGGCATGAAGATTGAACTCGAGGGTGTCGGGAAGCGCTACCTGCATGAATGGATTTATCGCAGGCTGACCTACCGTTTTTCGGATCACAACCGCTATGCTATCACCGGTGCCAACGGCTCGGGTAAGTCAACTTTTTTACGCCTGCTTTCGGGGCATCTGAGTCCCAGTAAGGGGCGTGTAAACTACTCACTTGGCGATAGGCCTCTGTCTGTCGATCAGTTGTATCGTCATATCACATTTGCGGCGCCCTATATTGAACTCATCGAAGAATTTACTTTGCTTGAATCTGTAACTTTTCAGCAGCGCTTCAAGCCTTTTCGCAATGGCCTAACTCCCGCTCAGGCTATTGACCGCATGGCATTGACGCAGGCTGCAAACAAGCCTGTCAGGCATTTTTCCAGTGGCATGAAGCAGCGACTGAAGCTCGGCCTTTCGCTCATGAGCGACAGTCAACTCGTGCTGCTGGACGAACCCACCACCAATCTGGATACCAAAGGGGTTGAATGGTATCTCCAACTGGCAGATGAGTATGCCTCCGGAAGACTGCTCGTGGTTGCTTCCAATGTGGCGGTAGACTATGAGTTTTGTAACCATCACCTCTCCATGGCTGATTTTAAATAAGGCCGCAAACTTCGCTTCCGTAACTGGCCGAATTCATGTTTTCCGGCGCACAAAATGTGCGGGAAAGGGTTATATTTGTATAAAAACCGGCCATATATGGAATACCCCTACATAAGTCTTCGCAATCTCCGCTTTCTTCTTCACGAGGTATTTTCGGCAGCCTCTCTGCAGAAGCACGAACGCTACACTGATTACGATCCTGCGTCGATAGACATGGCATTGGATGCCGCCCAACAGCTTGCAGATCAGTATCTTTTTCCCGCTTACGCGGAAATGGACAGGCAGAAAGTACGTCTCGAAAATGGGGAAGTGCGAGTGCACCCCGCTGTAGGTGAAGGGATTCGTGCGTTGGCGGCAGGCGGGTGGATAGCAGCGCCGGATGACTATGCACAAGGGGGGCAGCAAATGCCCTGGCTGGTACTCAACGCGGCACTGTCAATTTTTTATGCTGCCAATGCCAACCTGGCGTCCCATGCTTTTCTGACCCAGGGAGCAGCCAACCTGATACGTACTTTTGGCAGTAAAGACCTGCAAGAGCGCTATGTTCCGCTCATGTACAACGGGCAATGGCAAGGTACCATGGCACTGACTGAGCCACAGGCGGGTAGCTCGCTGTCGGATATTACGACGACTGCACAGGCAGATCCTGCAGGTCATTATTTGTTGAGGGGGCAAAAAGTATATATATCCGGAGGTGATCACGACGGGGTAGATAATGTTGTTCATTTGTTGCTGGCGAGGATTGCCGGCGCGCCTGCCGGCGCCAAGGGCATCTCGCTGTTTGTCGTTCCGAAAAAAAGGATTAGTGCAGCGGGAACGCTGGAAGACAATGACGTACTCACGGCCGGGCTGTTTGGTAAGATGGGGCAGAAGGGCTATGTAGCGGCTCATCTCATGTTGGGAGAGAACGCCAATTGCCATGGCTATCTGGTAGGGGAGCCTCACAAGGGATTGGCCTACATGTTTCAAATGATGAATGAAGCCAGGGTGGCAACGGGTTTGATGGCAGCAGCTACGGCCTCGGCAGCCTATTATGCCAGTCTGCAGTATGCGCGTGAACGTCCGCAGGGACGCCACCCTTCTAATAAGGACATCACGCTTCCGCAGTTGCCGATTATTGAGCATGCGGATGTCAGGCGTATGTTGCTGCAGCAAAAAGCTATCGTCGAAGGAAGTTTATCTTTGCTGATGCAATGCAGTTATTATGCTGATACAAGTAAGTGTGCCGGTGGAGATGAAGCCGCAGATGCGCACCTTTTGCTGGAGCTGTTGACGCCTGTGGCGAAAAGTTTCCCTGCAGAGTACGGTATCTATGCTGTGAGTGCCGGTATGCAGGTTTTAGGTGGTGCTGGT
>JAUMBM010000028.1:0-5561 GCA_032115735.1 Saprospiraceae bacterium | reverse complement strand
CAACGCTGGGTGACTAAAAAGATAAAACCCGCAGAGAAAGAGCCATTTGGGAGCCAGGTAAAAAAATCCCGGACAAGCATTAAGCTCCCTGCCTGGCCATGGTTTCATTCAAGCAAACCGCATTGAGTTCAGCACACGATACCGGAAAAGAGGGCGAGCGGATAGCCCGGACGTATTTGGAATCACAGGGGTACGTCATCGAAGAACAGAACTGGCGCAAAGGCCGGGCTGAGATCGATATCATTGCCCGGGAGGGCGGCATACTCGTTTTTGTCGAAGTAAAAACACGCTCGTCCGAAGATTATGGCCGGCCGGAGCTTTTCATTTCTCCGCGGCAGGCCGAGCTGCTGGCAGCGGGCGCTGCCGCTTATATGGAGTCCATCGACTACGACTGGGAGCTTCGGTTTGATGTCATTTCTATCATCCTCAACCCCAACGGCAGTTATGAGCTCAACCATTTAAAAGATACGTACTTCCCCGGTATGGAGTGATAAAAACGGGCGGGGAGTATAAGACGGTCAGAATCGCGTGAACGGAGACGTGGGCCAGATGAACACACAAGCGCTCGTGCCGGCTTTGGCCAGAGGCCAAAGCCGGCACGAGCGCTTGTAGCTCATGAGTATCTTCAGGAGACAGTCTGCTACATGGTATACTTTAAGACCTAATCAGCCAGCCTTTCGATTAAGTGCGACCTCTGTATAGGCACTGACGCCCCTGCTATGCAGCACATCCGCCAATAACTCTTTAGCTCTGAATAGCTGAGCCTTGACCGTTCCCAGCGGCACTTTGAGTTGGTCAGCCATTTCCTCGTAGGACATTTCGTTGTCGTAGCGCATCTCGAGCATCATGCGATACTTATCGCTCAGCTGCTCCATACAGAAACGCATCACCTCGATTCGCTGTTTGCGGATGATAAACTGTTCGGGATCGAGATTATCCGTACGAAGTGTTTCGCGAAAGTCTTGTTCGCCTGTTTCTGCAGCATAGACATTATCAATAGAAAGCATAGACAGCCGCTTTCGGCGGACAAAGTCGATGCAATTATTGACCGCTATTTTATAGAGCCAGGTACTGAAAGCATAGCTGGGCGCATAGCTGGCAATGCGGGTAAAAGCCTTGCCGAAGGCTTCAATGGTCAGATCATTAGCATCTTCGCGATCTTTGGTCATGCGAAGCATCAGGTGATAGACGGCGGATTGGTGGCGCTCCATGAGTCGGGTAAAAGACGTTTGGCAACCACACTTGGCTTGTTCAACCAGAAAATAATCATCCTGCGCTTTTCTGGTTTGGGGGAATTGAGCTACTTCCATTGTTTTACGAATCGACTTCCGGTGAATAATACCGGTGCGAACAACAGATAGTAGAAGCACAGCAGACCATCCAGCAACCAAAACCCAAAAGCAATATCTCTCGCTTTCATGCCGGCACTTATCAATCCACCGATGGTGGCCACTACTACCATTCGCACCCCAAAAACACTCAATACTAGCGGCCACCAGCTGGTGTGCAAACCTATTACCAACACCCCCAGCCCATAATGAGCCAGATGGCTTACCGAGAACATAGCCAGTAACCACTGGTGCTCGCGGCGGTAATGATGCCCCACGCTAAGATGTCGCTTTTTTTGTCGGTAGTAGCCTCTCCAAGTTCTTACGGGCACAGACCAGGTAAAAGCAACGGGATTCAACACCCAGGCAGTAGCGCCCGGACGGGCGGCCCGATTGACAAACAAGTCATCGTCGCCTGAAAGCAAGTGTCGAAATCCCCGCAATTTTCCGTACCGATCGAACAAACTCTTCCGGTAGGCAAGATTGCGGCCAACCCCCATATAGGGGATTCCCGAGATAGCAAAGGAAAAATACTGAATAGCTGTGTAGATAGTCTCGAAACGCTGCCAGCGGTTAAGCCAGCCAGGCTGATGCTTATAGGCTCCGTACCCTAATACCAGTTGGGCACCATTATCGAGCGGAGAAGCCATTGATTGCAGCCAAGCAGGAGATGCTGGCGAGCAATCGGCATCAGAAAGTACAACATTTTCAAAGCGGGCAGCCTCAATGCCCGCAACTAAAGCTCTTTTTTTGCCTCCTGAATGTGGCGAATCCACGTTCAGAACCGCTAAGTTAGGATATTCTTTTTGAAAATCCAAGAGTACCTCCAAACTTTCATCTAAAGAATTATCATTTACGACAATCACTTCATACAGGGGGTGTTGTTGCTGCAGAAAAGCGGGCAGGTGTTGCTTTAGGTTGGCGGCTTCGTTGCGCGCACAAATAATGACAGACACGGGGGCAGTGGTTCCCTCGGGAACGGGAAAAGCGGCATTGTACAGCCGGCGGAAAATTCCCAGCCAGTAGAGCAACTGTATGGCCGTTGCCAACAGGAAGAAGAGAAAACAAAATACTGCGAGTGCTTCCATGGCTGCCGGATCCGTGCTTACTGTAATCTCGACAAGCCCGCTTTGGCCTGCTGGTGCAGTGCTGTAGCATGGTCAAAAGGATGGATACGCAGGCAATGGTTGTAATATCCGCTGGCAGCACCCGGCCGGCCACGCTGTTCATGAATGAGTCCGGCCTGTAGGGCCGCATTGCAGGCAAAGGAAGCGGGATGCTTTGCGCCGACGGCAATGACTTCATCGTACAGGCGAAGAGCCTCCTCCCAGCGCTGCAGTCCCTGCAACACCCTCCCCCGGCGATAGGTAAATTCGAGCTGATCATCCGACGACAAGTCCTCCTTATCAATTTCTGCCAGTTTAGATTCGGCGCGTGCGTAATAACCTCCGTCAAACAGCAATCTGGCCTCCAGCAACATCAACTGCGGTACCGTTGCCTGTTCTGCCTCCCTGAGTGCATTTTTATCCCCGCCGGCACTGTCATAACCCTGACTTTTCACCAACTGCATATACTGCCTGTAGCCCGTAGGGTTGCCCAGCAGCAGTTCGCACCAGCCCAGTTTCTGGTAAGTTTCTTTAATGTAATGTCGGCCACGCCCCAGCCTGATAAACAGCCGAAAATCTGCTGCTGCAGATGTATCGAGGCGGCGCAATTTGGCCAGACCCGTCATGTAATGGAGAAACGGGAAAGGGATAAACTGGCTGCCTGCTGGTCGTTGCCGCAACCACTGCAGTGCCTGGTCGTTGCGCCCGGTACGCATGGCGATATTGGCCATGACAAAACAATGCAGCGGATTGGCGGCAGGATTGAGGCCCGCATTGCTAATAGCCTGCCAGGCCAGTTCCGGTCTATTATCGAGATGCAGCAGCAGAAAAGCGTAGAGCACGCTGGTTTCCTGCAGGTAAAGATAGTCTGTCGCGCGCGTTTGCGCGAGGAGGCTTTCGATTTCGCGCTTCCCCTGGCCGACTGTCCCGTCGAGGCTACTCACCAGTTGCAAGGCCCAGCGGTACTCATCGGGCACCGTACCCACGGCAGCATGCAGTATACCTAAATCTTTGAGGTTGCCGATAAAATCAGGAAAACGTGATTGATTGCGCTGCAGCAGGCGGTACGCTTGGTTGATATCGGTGAAAGCGGCCCAATAGTCGCCAAACTTAAAACGCAGGAGTGCCCAATGCAGCCGTATCTCCGCCTGCACATAAAGATGGTAAGGCGATCGCGGCTCACCCCCTGCAATTGCCAGCAGCCGGCGATCTCTGTTGGCGAGCCGGCTGCGATACACAGATTCATTCTCGCTGATGTATATCTCAAAAAAATCGAGATAATTTTCCAGATGATACACCATGAGATTGCCCGGCTCGCTGCGTTTCAGTCTGGCAATGCTCTGCAGTGCCTCCTGCTTTTGCAGTGATGTAACCTGCTGGTAAGTCGTCCGGACCAAAGGGCTGAGCTGATAATATCCGCGGGCCGGCAAGCGGCCTGCGGATACCAGCAGCAGCGCGAGAGCTAACATTCTGTGCATACCAGAAAATATTGGTTCGACCCGGAAAGGGGTCGTCAGGTGCACAAGTTGGCACAGAAAACAAAGCAGTAAGGGCTGAAGCATGCCGGCGATTCTCTTAGCGAGTCCGGAAAGCAAATTCGTCTGCAGGTATTACCCTTTTTCAGCCATGCAGCGCAGGCTGGATGCTTTTAAACCCTAAATCGCGCGCAAAGAACCTTTTTTGCCTTCGGCAGCAAGCCCCTGACACGCTTTTAGGCCATTTCCAGCGCATCGACCCTTGGCTCGGCGATCATTTCATCGACCAGCACGCGCCCACAGTGTTCGCAGGCAATAATTTTTTTACGCTGCGCGATTTCCAGCTGTTGCTGGGGTGGGATGGTATTGAAGCAACCACCGCAAGCATTGCGGGAGATTGTCACGACTGCCAGACCGTTGCGATAAGACTTGCGCGTCTTGTCATAAGCCCGCAGCAAGCGATCTTCAATCAGCTTACGCGCTTTGTCAGACTTCTTACTGAGATCCGTTTCTTCCTTCTCCGTTTTCTCAATAATCTGCTGCAGCTCCACCTTTTTAGCTTCCAGCTCAGCAGCTTTGCTGTGCATGCGTTCCTTAGCAGCGACGAGCGTCTCGTCTTTTGCCAGGACATCCTTGCTCGCCTGGTTAATTTTCTTTTGAGAAAGCTGAATTTCGAGGCGCTGCAGTTCAATTTCCTTGGTCAGCGCGTCAAATTCTCGGTTATTTTTCACATTATCCATCTGCTGCTCATAGCGGATGATGAGCGCTTCGGCTTCTTTGATATTATTCTGGTGACGGACAATATCCTGCCGGAGATCCTGGAGTTGTGATTCGAGGCGGTTAACACGCGTTTCCAGGCCAATCATTTCATCCTCCAGATCGCTTACCTCTATAGGCAGCTCGCCCTTGAGGATTTGAATCTCATCAACTTGGCTGTCAATTTGTTGCAGACTGTACAAGTCGCGCAACTTCTCTTCAATACTTTTTTCGATGGCCATATAGTAAATTATTCCGGATTGTAAACAAAGAGATTCTCAGCAAAGGTAGCGCACGGGATTGGTTGTTGTCTCCGCACAAAACGACGCAAATGTAACAAATTTTTCACGAATTATGTTGCATAGCAGGTCTGACGTAAATTGTTCACTCTCATAGTGTCCAATATCTGCGATGAGCAGCTGCCCGTCGGCATCAAAAAATTCGTGGTATTTATAGTCCGCCGTGACGAATGCGTCCGCCTGCAACGCGAGTGCCCGGGGCAGCAGGAAGCTGCCGGCGCCCCCGCAAACAGCCACCCTGCTAATCAGGCGATCAGGCAGTTGCGTGTACCTGATACAGCTCGTCTGCATTTGGTGGCGCAGGTGGTGCAAAAAATCCATCGGCTGCATCGGCTGAGGCAGGCGGCCAATCATGCCGGCGCCCACCGTAGGCGTATCCTCTGCTGTGTTGAAATAGCTGACATTAGACAGCGGGAGCTGCGCCAGACAGCGGCGCAGCTCCGGCAATACAGGTGCCGGAAATACCATTTCGACCCGGCTCTCAGCCACCGGGTCGCTGCCACCGGCCAGCACCCGGGCCTGCAGCTGCCCGATGCCCGACAGCGCCTGCTGCAATGACGGCAGCGCAGCTGCAGGCAGCCAGGCAGACAACTGCAT